>NZ_BBXH01000009.1:0-244213 GCF_001010305.1 Comamonas sp. E6 | reverse complement strand
TCCATCAGCAGCGCCACGCTCAACCTTTCCGAAGAAGGGTTGCCGCATGGTCTGAAGGACGACAAGGGCACCATCGACACAACGAATGCCATCACCTACTCCGGCAAGCTGACCATTGCCGATGTGGACGTGAACGACAGCCACACTGTCAAGCTGGTGCAGCCGGCGGCCAACGCCCTGAGCTCGCAAGGCAAGCCGGTCGTCTGGACCTTGTCGCAGGATGGGCATACGCTGGTCGGCAGCGACCATCACGGCAATCCTGTGATCACGATCACGATGAACGATACGGGCGCCTACACCGTCACCCTGTCGGGCCAGGTGGATCATCCGCAGAATTCCATCGAGGACGTGCTCCAGCTGGGCATCGGCGTGCAGGTCAGCGATGGTCACGCCACCAGCAACGGCACCATCACGATCAATATCGAGGATGACAGTCCGGATTTTGGCGCCGTCACCAATACGGTGATGGAGAACGCCGTCACCAGCGCCACCGGCACTCTGGAATTCCATACGGGTGCCGACGCCGTGGGCGCTACGCTGGTCGTATCGTCTGTCGGTCAGCTGCCACAAGGTTGGACGACCAGCGAACTCAACAAGTCTTCGGTCGACATTTTCTCGCCCAACGGAACCAAGATCTTCACGGTGACCCTGAATCTGGAGGGGGGCTATACCGTCACCCAGCACGAGGCCCGGCCCGGGACGACCGCGTCGATCGACTTGGCCTCCTCGATCAGCAACAACCCTCAATCCACCTATGACCTCGGCTATGCGACGCTGAGCGCGGGCGGCGGGAAGGTGTTCAACGCCAACACGTTCGGCAACGGAAACTCTTTTGGTATCGGAAACCCCTCCTTCGATGCGGGCGAAAGCTTCCGCATGGACTTCAAGAAAGCCCTCTCGGATTTCACGCTGAATGTCGCAGAAGTCAAGGGAAGCGGCACGCTCAATGTCACGATATGGAGCGATGGCGTTTCCAAGGTCATCGCCATACCCGTGAATAATACGACTGGCTCCATCCACATCACGAAGGAGATGTTGAGCCAGGGTAGTCCCTCGTTCTCTCAATTTGATAGCATCGATGTCACTGCGGGCAGCGGCGTCAAGATGTCCTTCCTCACGACCGGCTCCTATACGGAAAGCGTTCCCGCCGGCCCGATGGACTTCACGGTTGGAGTGACCGGGACCGATGGTGACGGCGACAAGATGACCACGCATTTCAACGTGACCTCCGCCGCAGAGCCCGCCGTTACGAGCGCAACGAATAAGGTGGCGGAAGCCACTGGGGACACCGTTTCGGGATCGATGCAGATCTCCGCAGCGTTGGGCATCATGAGCGTTGACGTAAATGGCGTGGACGTCACGAAGGCGACGAACGCCAACCCTATCAGCCTGACCACAGGCAAGGGCACGCTGAAGATAACAGGCTACGATCAAGCTACCGGCAAGCTCACCTACACCTATACTGAGAAGGGAAAATCCCAGGATCACTCTCACGGCAAGGATAGTGTGCATGACGACTTCACTGTGACCGCCAAGAATGCTAGCGGCCACGGCAGCAGCGGTAGCCTGACCATTCAGATCACCGACACCGCGCCCGAAGCAAAGCCGGACACGGCCAGCGTGACAGAAGACAAGACCTTGCAAGCCACGGGTAACGTCATCACCGGTACCGGTGCAGACGCCGTGGGCGCAGACGTAACCACCGTGGTTGGCGTGGCCAAGGGTTCGGCCAACCCGAACAAGGCAATCGAAGGCAACGTCGACACCGAGGTCAACGGCGTGTACGGCAAGATCACCATCCACGCCGATGGCACCTATACCTACACCCTGAACAACAGCGATCCGCGCGTCAATGAACTGGGGCAAGGTGATAAGCTCTCGGATGTGTTCTCCTACACCATCCGTGATTCAGATGGTGACTTCAGCACCACGACCATCACCATCACGATCAATGGCACCAACGACGTGCCGACGGTGACCAATGATGCGAAGTCGGTCACTGAAGATGTGAACGTCACGGGCGGAAATCTCACCGTCAAGGGTGCGGTCACGATCACGGACCCCGATGCGGGCGAGTCGACCTTCGACACCGGCAGCCTCAAGTTCACCGGCAGCACGCACAGCGGCGGCCAGTTGGGCGCCATCGTCATCCATGCTGATGGCACCTACACCTACTCGGTCGACAACGCTGCGATTCAGTTCCTGAAAGCCGGCCAGACCATTGTCGAGACCTACACGGTTGCCTCCGCTGACGGCACGGGCACCAGCACTATCACCATCACCATCAACGGCACCAATGACCTGCCGGTGATCCAGGCCCAGACCAACCACGGCCTGGAAGATCACACGGTGTCTGGTAACGTACTAACCGGCGCCAGCGACAGGGACAACGATGCACTGAGCGTCGCCGAATTCACCATCAATGGCACGAAGTATGCCGCTGGCGCCACGGCCAACATCGTGGGTGTCGGCTCGATCTTCATCAACGCCGATGGAAGCTATGTCTTCACGCCGAACGCCAACTGGAACGGTGTGGTGCCGCAAATCACCTACACCGTGACGGACGGCACGGGCCAGGTGTCTTCCTCGCTGGACATCGATGTCCTGCCGGTGAACGACGCGCCTGTGTCCAAGGATGGTTTCGGCCACGTGACCGAGGGCAAGGACTACGTATTCGGCACGAAGGACTTCGCCTTCTCGGATCCGGTGGAAGGCCATTCGATGAAGTCGGTGATCATCGACTCACTGCCTTCCGGCGGCACGCTATACCTCAATGGCCAGGCTGTGACGCAAGGCCAGGAGATCAGCGCGGCGGATCTGGTCGGCGGCAAACTGGTGTATACACCGAACGCCTCGAATGTTGGCGAGAACGCGGGCGCGTCCTTCCAGTTCCAGGTCAAGGATACCGGCGGCATTGCCAACGGCGGCCAGGACACGTCCAGCGATCAGACGTTCACGTTGCACGTCGACCAGTTCACCACTGGCAATAACGGCGATGAAACCGTGAAGGGCGGCTCCGGCGACGATGTGCTGTTGGGCGACCAGGGCGGCATGATGAAGAACGTGACGCCGGGCGCCAGCTACAACATCGCGTTGGTCTTGGATCTGTCCGGATCCATGGACGACTACTGGGGTAGTGGTTCCAGCCAGGAAACACGTCTTGCCACCGCGAAGAAGGCCCTTAAGTCGCTGCTGGAAAACCAACTGGCGACCCACGACGGCACCATCAACGTATCGCTGATCACGTTTGCGGGCAGCAACTCTAACCTGCAAAAATCGATCTCGGGCCTCACGCCTGACAACGTCGACGAGATGGTCGATATCCTCCTCGGTCTGCAGGCCGGGGGGGGCACGCCTTATGGTGTCGCCTTCAATGAAGCCAAGAACTGGTTTGATGGCCAGCCCACGGTGGACAGCAACGGCAAGGCATACAAGAATCTGACGTTCTTCCTGACGGATGGCGAGCCGAGCTCCGAGTACTGGTACAACCGTGATACGGAGTTCTCCAAGCTGGCCGGCGTTAGCGACGTGCACGGAATCGGCATCGGCGACGGCGTGTCCGTGACCACGTTGGACAAGTACGACAACACGGGCTCGACCTTCTCGACCGGCGGATCTGTGCTGTACAACTTCAACAACAACACTGGCGCGAACGATGCTACCGCTTGGCTGAAGACCGGCACGGGCTCCGTGACGAATAACAGCAACAAGATGCGCATCACGGACACCAGCGTGGATGGTCAACCTGTTACCGCGACCATGCAGGAAGCCCACCGGATGGTCGTGGCTAACGGGTCGAGCGCATCGTTCTCGTTCAAGGCCTCGCTGGCGAACCAGAGCGCGGGCGACACCTTTGAATGGCGCCTGATGCAAAAAATTGATGGCCAATGGAAGGTCGTAGAAAAGGGCACCCAGGCTGACACCACTACCCAGATCTACGGCCCCGGCGAATACCGCTTTTCGTTCTCGGTCAACGACAACAGCTCCGGATCCGGCAATAACGGGCAATTCCGTGTCGATATCGATGACATCCGGACCTACACGTCGGGCCGCACGGGCGCGTCACAAGTCGTGCAAGATCCGTCGGAACTGGAGTCTGCCCTCGTTGGCGGCAGCTCGAGCAACGTACTCGCGCCTGTCGGCAACGACAAGATCTTCGGCGGCGATGGCAATGACATCCTGTTCGGCGACACGATCAATACCGATCAGTTGCCTTGGGGCGTGAACGGCAATCCCGCCAAGCCGGCCGACCTTGGTGACGGCGCTGGACTGGATGGCCTGAAACAATTCCTGCTGCTGAAGAGCGGCGTGCAGCCCACGGACGCGGACCTGCACAAGTTCATCCTGGACAATCACTCGATCTTCGACGTGCAGGGCGATACGCGCGGCGGCAATGACGAATTGCATGGCGGCAACGGCAACGACATCATCTACGGTCAGGGCGGCAACGACACTCTGTTCGGCGACGATGGCAATGACATCCTTTACGGTGGCGCTGGCAACGACACGCTGGACGGCGGCAAGGGCAATGACGTGCTGGTCGGCGGCAAGGGCGATGACACCCTGATTGGCGGCGAAGGAGATGATATTTTCCTGTGGCTCAAGGGCGATCAGGGAACCACTGCGGCTCCTGCCAAGGATGTGATCAACGACTTTGGCAAGGGCGGCTCCGACGTCAACGGCAATGATGTGCTGGACCTGCATGATCTGCTGCAAGGGGAGGAGGGCAGCACGGATCTGTCCAAGTTCCTGAATTTCTCCAAGAGTGGTGCAGATACCGTGCTCAAGGTCTCCACCGATGGAAATTTGGGTGCTACAGGCTCCAACTACGATCAACTGATCACGTTCAAGGGAGTGGATCTCACCGCTGGGCACTCGTTGACCACCACGGCGGATCAGAACGCCTTGATCAAGGAGCTGATCGATCAAGGCAAGCTCAAGATCGACCACAGCTGATAAGCAGCTCCCGGCGAGGTCAGGCAGAAGTCTTGAAATATCAAGTCTTCTGCATCTTCGCTCGGCTGTGATCGGTAGGTTGTTTCAAGAGCTTGCTTGATTGGTTACATTTGTGAGCATTGAATCCTGACTGCGTTCTCATCGACCTTTCAAGATTCATAGCAGTCATCACAATATTTACAGGCGTCTCAAGCAATTTATGTCTTGCGCGCTTGCTCTTTTTGCAACTCGCTTGAGTACTTCGCCTAGCCTCCTGTTTCCACAGCCCGTGGAAAAAATGCAGCGTCTGTCGCGCAGAGGCATGCTTTTGTATGGCTCGGCGATTCTCGGAGCCTGGGCGCTGCAGAACGGGTTTGAAGCCGTCGCGCTGGATTTCGACGGCGAGCGGCTGCAGAGCAGCATGCAGTCTCGTTATGGCGCCGCAGGTGTCCAGAGGCTGGGTCAGTGGCTGACGATGCTGCAAGCCCAGAAAGACAGGTCGCTGCAGCAGCAGCTGCCGGCCGTCAACACGTTCTGGAATCGCGCAGTGTTGCAGTCGGAGGACAGCGTCCTCTGGTCCCAGTCCGACTATTGGGCCACGCCCCTTGAAACCCTGGGCAGAGGGGCTGGAGACTGCGAGGATTACGTGATTGGCAAGTATTTCTCGCTGCTGCGCCTGGGCGTGGCAGTAGAGAAACTGCGCCTGATCTATGTGCGTGCCCGCCTGGGGGGCGTGGGTAGTACGCAGAGCATTGCGCATATGGTGCTGGGCTATTACGAGACACCTGCAGCCGAGCCGCTGGTGCTGGACAGTCTGCTGGACAACATCATGCCGGCAAGCCAGCGCAAGGACTTGACTCCTGTATTCAGCTTCAATGCACAGGGTGTATATGTCGCGGGCGCACAGCCTGCTTCGGTGGACAGGATTACGCGCTGGCGCGATCTGCTGGCGCGCATGAAGCAGGAAGGTTTTTTGCCATGAATGTCATGTTTGGCGGTGCGGGCAGCGGAGCCATGTTGAATGGTCGACACAGATAAGGCAGCAAGATGTCGTTGTTAAAGCAACTTTTGATCAGCGTGACGGTGGCCATTGTGGCTATCCTGATCGGCACCCTGGCTTTTAGCATCGGTGCTGCGCGCCAGTATCTGGATGGGCAGTTGCAGTCCGAGAGTGAGAACGCCGCATCTTCGCTGGCCTTGTCGCTGTCGCAGCCGGCCAACCAGGATCCGGTCACGCAGGAGCTGCTGATGATGGCCTTGTTCGATGGCGGGCAGTTCAAGCTGATCCGCCTGGCGTCCCCGCAGGGCGAGACCTTGTTCGAGCGCAGGCGCGACAACGGTATTACCGATAGTTCTGCCTCTGCTGCAAAGCTCCAGGACGGCGCTGCTCCGCCGTGGTTTGTGGAGGTGCTGCCGCTGCGTTCGCCAAAGGCAGAGCGTGTGATCAGCGATGGCTGGAAGCAGGTTGGGCAATTGACGCTGGTTGTGGACAACAGCTATGCGAGCCAGGCACTGTGGGGCAGCAGCGTGCGCTTGGCGGGTGTGGTGGTGCTGGCCGGGCTGGCCTGGGCTTTCTTTGTAGTCTTGCTGTTCAGATGGTTTCGCAAGGTCTTACAGCAGGAAATCTCGGCACAGGTTCAGGCGATTGGACGTCAGGCAGGAAGTGAGGTACCGGCGAAGCCCGTCAAGGCCGCAGTCGCCGAGCTGGTGCCCGTACTCAGCGCCATTGCAGACACCCGAGAGCGGGTGCAGGCTACGGCGCAGGAGCAAATGGAGCGTATCGAATCACTGGAGCTGGAGGTCAATCTTGATCCAGTTACTCAGCTGCCGAATCGCAAGTACTTTGTCAATGAGTTGCGTCGCGCGCTCAGCGAAACTGATGGCGTTGCGGCACATGGCCATGTGATGCTGTTCAGGCAGCGTGATCTGCTGGCTCTGAATGCGCAGATGTCCCGAGCCAGTGCCGATGCATGGCTGGCTGCGATGGGTGAACAGGTCAATCAGGTGTTGAAGAGTCATGCCGAGTGCAAGGCCCAACTGGCGCGCCTCAATGGCTCGGACTTTGTGGTTCTCATGCCGGCCCTGGCCGGGCCCCAGGCCATGTCGCTGGTGCAGCAGATCCGACAGGTGCTGCTGTCCATGCGTGTGACCTTGAGCAGTGGTCAATGGTGCCGCTGGAGCTTTGCCCTGACGGATTACTCGGCATCGAGTTCGGTAACAGGTGTGCTTGCGCGGCTGGACTACGGTCTGATGCGAGCCGAGAGTTCGGGCCAGGCAGAGGTGGAATATGTAGCTTACGGCGATGATGAGGTGGTTTCCGATCTGGCCGGAGAAACCTTGTGGCGTCAGATGCTGATTGCCGCCCTGGAGGCACAGGATGCGCTTTCCCTGTCCGTTCAACTACTGCAATTCAAGGGCCGAAATGGGATGCAGGAGCGCGGCGAAGCGTCGCTCTCGCTGCGCACTGCTTCCGGCGAGACCTTGATGGGGTCGCTGTTCCTGCCGGTCGCCGTGCGCCTGGGCTTGTCGGCAGAATTCGATTTGCGAGCGGTGGCCCTCGGGGCTGCATGGCTTGAGCAGAACGATTGCGAACTGGTCATTCGAATCTCCTTGCCCTCGCTGGCCCAGCCGGACTTTCTGGGTCGACTGCGCGAAGAGCTGAACGCTCCGGGATGGGCACGCCGCTTGCCGCTACTCTGTCTGGAGCTGGATGCGCACGGACTTGCGGCGTATCCCGATGAAGTCACCGAATTTTGCCAGGCTATGGCAATGGCTGGCGTGGGAGTGGGGCTGCGTCGCCTGGATCAGCAGCCCATGGGCTTGACCAAGCTCCATACCTTGCCGCTGCGCTATGTGAAGCTGGGTGGTGAATTCTCGGAGCAGGCTGCACAAAGCCCTGGTGCCTTGCATCTGCTGCAGGCCATCGTCGAGACTGCGACCGGGCTTGGAATTCAAGTGGTGGTGACCGATGTCGTTAATGCAGAGGCTGCGAAGCTGCTGCGTCAGCAAAACGCGCTGACGCTGCTTACTTGAAATGATGGATCTTCCGTGAAAAGAACAAGGGGCGCATGAAGCGCCCCTTTTTATGGGTCTTGTGCTCTTAATGAGCTTCGCTCTGATCGGCGATCTGCACACGCCTGGCATAGCGCTGCGCCAGTACGGCGCAGACCATGAGCTGGATCTGATGGAACAGCATCAGCGGCAGCACGATTGCACCCACGGAGGCAGCGGGAAAGAGCACATTGGCCATGGGAATACCACTGACCATGCTTTTCTTGGAGCCGCAGAACACGAGAGTGATCTCGTCCTCCTTGCTGAAGCCCAGGCGGCGTGCACCCCAGGTGGTGATGAGGAGCACGACGGCCAGCAAAATGCAGCACAACACGATCAAGCCCAGCAGCGAGGGCAGGGGTGTCTGCTTCCACAGGCCGCTGATGACGGCAGCGCTGAAGGCGGCATAGACCACAAACAGGATGGAGCCCTGGTCCACCAGCTTGATGATGGAGGCACGACGCTGCAAAAAGCCGCCGATCACAGGGCGCATCAGGTGACCGATGACAAAGGGCAGCAGCAGCGTCACGGCAATCTTGCCAATGGCATGCAGTGCATCGCCGCCTTCCGCATTCTTGTGCAGTATCAGGCTCACCAGAATCGGTGTGACCAGAATGCCCAGCAGGGTAGAGGCGGACGCGCTGCACACGGCGGCGGGCACATTGCCGCGCGCCATGGAGGTGAAGGCAATCGCCGATTGCACCGTGGCGGGCAGGGTGCAAAGAAACAGCACGCCGACATACATCTCGGTGGTGACCAGGGGCGAAAGCACCGGGCGCAGTGCCAGCCCCAGAACGGGGAACAGCACAAAGGTGGCGATGAAGATCCAGATATGCAGGCGCCAGTGGCCTATGCCCGCCAGGATGGCCTGGCGCGAGAGCTTGGCGCCATGCAGAAAGAACAGCAGGCTGACGATGCCGGTGGTGGTCAGTTCCACATATTTGGCGACCTGGCCCGAGGCGGGCAGAAAACTGGCGAGGACGACGGTGGCAATCAATGCCAGCGTGAAGTTATCGGGGACAAAGCGGGGGCGAGACATATTCTTGAACTGAAGCCATCCATGCAAAGCACCGGTCCGGTGCGCGATGGCTGCGTATTGGACACGCAATCCATTTAAAAGAGAAATGGATTTATTCGATAGACCTATAATTTTTTGATATGAATATCAGCCTGCGTCAACTGCGTGCCTTTGTGGCAGTGGCCCAAAGCAGCAGTTTCAGTCGTGCGGCCGATGTTCTGGCATTGACCCAGCCTGCCGTCAGCCGCAATGTGACGGATCTGGAGCAGGCCTTGGGCTTGCTGCTGCTGCATCGCACCACGCGTGAGGTGGAACTGACCGAGGCAGGCCGTCTGCTGCTGGGCAATCTCTCGCGCGTGCTCGAGGATCTCGATGCCTGCCTGCTCGAAGTGCAAGGCCTGGCGACACAGCGCAAGGGCCGCGTGAAGGTGGCCAGCAGTCCCACGCTTTCCGCCAATCTGCTGCCGCAATGCATTGCGCGTGGCAGACAACAGTCACCGGGCGTCAATATCCAGCTGCTCGATCGTATTCAAAGCGATGTGCTGCTCAGCGTGCGCAGCGGCGAGGTGGATTTTGGGGTGGTGATCGACCCATCCGAGAAACAGGATCTGCATGCACAGACCATCCTGACCGAGCCTTTTTGTCTGGTCTGCCTTTCCTCGCATAGCCTGGCGCGCAAGAAAGAGGTGCACTGGGAACAGCTGGCTGGTGAATCGTTGGTGCTGCTCGATCATGCATCGGGCAGCCGACGCCTGATCGATGCCGCACTGCAGGCGCATGGCGCGGCTGCATCGGTGGTGCAGGAGGTGGGACATACGGCCACCATCTACAGCATGGTGCAGCAAGGTCTGGGTTTGAGCGTGGTGCCGCGTCTCGCCATTCCCTCGGCCTGGGCAGCTCAGACTGCTACGACTGCGGCAGCTGGCAGTGCCGCTTTGGTCAGCCGTCCCCTGGTGCCCAAGGTGCAGCGCAGCATCATGCTGGTCAAGCGGCAGCAGCGTGAGCTATCGCCCGTCGCGCATTTGGTCTGGGATCTGATTGCAGCGGAGGCTGTCGGCCTTCTGGGCGAATAGCGACTCAGGGCCTGAGCACGATGCGTGAATCAATGACCAGCCCTTGCGGCTGCGGCGCGACATATACCGGCTGGGGCGGGGCTACATAAACCGGTTGTGGCGCATAGTAGGCATCTGGACGGTTTCTGCACTTGCGCTTTTCCTTGTACTCGCCATTGCTCTTCCACTTGCGCTCCACTTTGCAGTGGCCGTCCCAGTACTCTTCCTTGTGCTCGCGCTTGTGGTGATGGTGATGACGATCATGTGCCTGGCTGCTCAGTGGCGTGGCAATCAGCACCACAGGCAGGCAGATGGAAACAAGAGCAAGGATTTTCTTCATTGTGGGTGGGGCAGTCCATGGCCCAAGCCATGGCCGCATCGGTTTCAGAACGCTGCGAGCATAAGCGCAATGCACCGAAGAGACTGTATCAATTCATGAGCGAGATTTGTGCTGTGGCTGTGCGCTGGACGTGCGTGAGGTGCTGGTACTTATGCAAAAGAGAGCGGCTTGTGCTTGAAATACATTAGCTTTGACATGATTTCTATCTGAAATTAAGTAAATTGAAGCGGAACAAGCTACTCAAAAGATAGCTTTTCAATGGATAACTGCTTTGATCTGGACCGTGGTATTAGACACAGCTACTCGAATGCCATGGCTTCAGGAGACGGACATTGATCTCGCAAACCGGCGCCGGGATTGGCTGCGCCTCGCAAGACCGTTTTGGGCTGGGCCGGTTCGCCGGTTTTCTCCCGGAACACACCTGCGCCTGAAGAGACTTTGAACCTGCAGGGTTGCAATTCTGAGACGTGCTGGGCTGCTTTGCGGGCAACTGTTCCATGATGGTGTCGCGTTGGTCGCCTTGGCCGACGCGTGCGGTCAAGAGATGGCTCGGCTCTTGCGCTGTCTATCGCCGGATCGATGGCGCCACAGGGGGGTGATCCCATGTCCTGCTCACTGAATGGATCACCCGTCTGCCAGCCGTTTCCATCGGCAAGCCAAGCAGGCTGAATGTCTTCTGTCGATGGGCTCCAGGCACAGTCTGTCGGATGCTGCCGCAGCCCTGGCCGCCCTGGGAGCTGTGCCGCATGTTTCCTTGAGCAGGAATGATCGCTGCGGCCCTGTTGGCAGCGATTGAATCGTGGCTTCAGGTTCGGCCTCGTCTGCGGCTCTGTCCCGTGCCGTTTCACGAGATGGTGGAAAATTCGTCCCTACCCTGTCCAATCTGAGCAGGGGAGCTGCAGGCAATGCAAAAGTGCCGTTCTTGCCAGGTTGACGATGAGAGGAATGTCGAGGTGTGGTGTCGAAAGAAGAAGAGAGAGACCAGCGTCACCAGTCGTGATGGCGGGTGCAAAGTTCTGGCTGCCAAGCGCGATGCGCAGCTGGCGACCAGTCTGTTGTTGGTAATCTGGGTTTCTGTACTGGTAGCCACCAGCTGGCAAATCTGGTCGGCACATCAGCGCACTCTGAGCGAGATTGATACCAACAATCGCAATCTTGCACAGACGCTGAACACCTATGCCGAGGGGGTCTTCACCCAGAGCTCCATGCTGCTGCTCGGCATGCTTGAGCGCCTGGAGGTGCAGGGCACCACGCCTGAGCATCTTGTGCGCATGCAGCAGCTGGTCGGTCGCCAGGAACATCTGCTTTCCCAGCTCAATGAACTGCTCGTCCTCGATGCGAGCGGTAAATGGCTCATGTCATCGAGAGGGGGATTTCTCGAGGGAACCAACAGCGCTGACCGCCGCTTTTTTTCATACCACCGCGATAACCCGTCGCACGAGATCTTCATCGGTGCGCCCATACGCAGCCGCTCTACGGGTGAATGGGTGCTTACCATCAGCCGGCGATTTGAGAACCAAGAGGGGGACTTTGCCGGGGTCATCGTTGTCGTGCTGGGGATAGAGAACTTTCTGCACTTGTTCGGCAAGATCGATGTCGGCGAGCAAGGGTCTATCGGATTCGCAACGACCAGCGGACAGTTGTTGGTGCGTTATCCATTTCGTGAACAGGATCTGGGGCGTGACTTCTCTCGCTCCCCTAACTTTCTGCGCTATTACTCAAACCTGAAATCCGGCACGGCGTCCTTTGAGTCCGGCATAGATGGAACGGAAAGGCTATATGCCTTCAGGAGCAATGATCGTTATCCCGTTTTCACGGTGGTGGCCCGGGGGCGGTATGAGGCACTGCAAGCCTGGCGAAGTCAGGCGCTGCTGACGGCAGGTGTGGTGCTAGGTCTGCTGGCAGTTGTCACACTGATAGGCTGGCGTCTGATCCTGCTCATCCGACAGCGTGCGCAGGCAGAGACATCCTTGATGGCAGTGCGTGAGAAGTTACTGGATGCCAACCTCGAACTGGAGCGGCTGGCCACGCAGGATTCATTGACAGGGCTGGCGAACCGGCGACGCTTCGACGAGGTACTGCAACTGGAGGTCCGGCGTGCCGCGCGTGACGGGACGATGCTCTCGCTTTTGCTCATCGATCTGGATCATTTCAAGGGCTTCAATGACCGCTATGGTCATGTCGCCGGTGACGAATGCCTGAAAGCGGTGTCGCGGCAGCTGGAGCTGTCGGCCAAGCGTTCGGGGGATCTGGCAGCACGTTACGGCGGGGAGGAACTTGCCATCATTCTTCCCAATACCGCGCTGGAGGGCGCCATGCGCGTTGCCGAGGAGTTGCTGAAGTGCATACGAGGACTCGACATTGCCCATGAGTCCAGCCAATTCGGCCATGTCACTGTGAGCATAGGAGCGGCAAGCATGCAGGGCAGGCATGGACTGGCGAGTCCGCTGGATCTGGTTGAAGCGGCCGATCAAGCCCTGTATCGGGCCAAGGCGGCTGGGCGCAATCGTGCCGAGTGCTGAACTGTCGGAGCTGATCTCTCGGATCCTTGGACGACATTCAAGCAATCTGAGGGCGCGAGCCATCATTTCAAATCCGTAGTCTTGCCAAAGGGGAACGCTGCCTGGAGGTATTTGTCGATCCATGGCCAGGAGGTCGGCGCAGGACGCAGCAAAAGCACCGAAGCCGGTTGGCGTATTCCTGCGAATCTGGCCTGAACACTGGTGCCCGCGAGCGCAGGCAGGTTGGCCTATCGCATGATTTACGACAGGGCATCATGTTGATGCTGGCTCTGATAGTTATGACCTGCATCGAGGCCAGCGCTACGTGCAGGAAGGTCGCAGATCTACAAGGAAATTCAACACTTACAGCGAGGGGCAGGAGCTGGGATGAGGCCGGCGATAGCAATGCCACCGATGACTGGTGGCGGACTTTGTGCATGCCTGATTCCCGGCTGGTCAGGCTGGATGTGCAGGCGGTGGGAATCTCAAACAAATGGCGTGAGAGTGCCTCCGCGATCCATATCGATACGCGCTGAAGGCAGTGCGAGCATCGAAGAGCCAGAGCTGACCTCTGCGATCTGCATCTGGAGCAGGCAGAGCTTGCAATTGAGCTGCAGGCCGGGTGCTTGCGCGGCCCCGTGATCCTGCAGCTGACACAAGCATGTCGAACTGGTCGCCGTAGCGCACCAGATCAACCGCCGAGGCTTAGTGGCGGCGCTGCTGCGGCGCAGGGTTGCTGTTGTTGGAGCGCTCGATATGACGGAAGGTCAGGCGACCCTTGTTCAGATCATAGGGAGACATCTCCAGCGTTACCTTGTCGCCTGCCAGCACGCGAATACGGTGCTTGCGCATCTTGCCGCCGGAATAGGCAATCAGCTGGTGGCCGTTGTCCAGCGTCACACGAAAGCGGGCGTCCGGCAAAACCTCGTCCACTCTGCCTTGCATTTCAATCAATTCTTCTTTGGCCAAAATATTTCCTTTCTACAAAGAGGTCAGTTCAACTGGTTGTCCAGCACCATGCTGCGCCCCTCGGCGAGGGCATATTTGCTGGCCATATCCGGGGTGTCGAACTGGCGGATAAACCTGAAAATCCGGTCATAGGTTCCGCGTCGGATGGAAACCGCTGCAGCAACCTTGCCGGAGTGAGTCATTTGGGTGAGGGCAGTCACAATGTAGTTGCCGACACGCTCTGTGATTTGTTCTGTGTGCATATCGAGTCAACGGGCGGCACAAACCCAGGGCAGGGCATGCCGACCAATGAAAAATGAAGGAGTCCAGCTCTGATGAGCCGGGATCAAATAAGCCAGCCGCTTGCGGGTGGCTTAAGCTTCTTGCCATGGAGTGCTATGACTGTATGGAGTCAAGCGTGGGCAACGTGAGAACTGCCTGAGAGATACTGCGCAGGGCAAGTGCCACGCAGCAATCCGCAAATTATAAAGCATTGTTCTTTTATGCGCAAATCGTGATGAAACCGAGGAGCGGCAAAAGAAAAAGCCCCAGGCTCTTGCGAACCTGGGGCTTTTATTCTGGTGCCGGAGAGATGAATCGAACACCCGACCTTCTCATTACGAATGAGCTGCTCTACCGACTGAGCTACACCGGCGATAAGCTATAGATTATAGCGCTTTTTCATCGGCTTCGAGGTGGTAGCTGGTCACGCGTTCCACTTCGTTCTTGGAGCCGAGGACGACGCTCACGCGCTCGTGCAACTGCGTTGGCTGGATGTCCAGGATGCGCTGGCGGCCGTTGGTAGCCATGCCACCGGCCTGCTCGACAAGCCAGCTCATGGGATTGGCTTCGTACATCAGGCGCAGCTTGCCGGCCTTTTGCGGCTCGCGCTTGTCCCAGGGGTACATGAAGATGCCGCCGCGGCACAGAATGCGGTGGACGTCGGCCACCATGGCAGCAACCCAGCGCATGTTGAAATTCTTGCCGCGTGGGCCGTCTGCACCAGCCAGGCATTCGTCCACGTAGCGCTTCACAGGGGCATCCCAGTGGCGCATATTGGACATGTTGATGGCGAATTCCTTGGTGTCTTCGGGGATCTTGACGTTTTCCTCGATGAGCACGAACGAACCTTGCTCGCGGTCCAGCGTGAACATGGAGACACCGTCGCCCACGGTCAGCACCAGGGTGGTCTGAGGACCGTAGATGCAGTAGCCGGCAGCCACCTGCTGGGTGCCGGGTTGCATGAAGTCGCTGTCGTGCACGCCAGGGTGGCCTTCAGGCTTCTTGAGCACGCTGAAGATGGTGCCGATGGACATGTTGATGTCGATATTGGACGAGCCGTCCAGGGGGTCGAACATCAGCAGGTATTCGCCCTGAGGGTAGCGGTTGGGCACCACATAGATGCCTTCCATTTCCTCCGATGCCATCGCGGCCAGGTGGCCGCCCCACTCATTGGCTTCGATCAGGGTCTCGTTGGCGATGATGTCCAGCTTTTTCTGCACTTCGCCCTGCACGTTTTCACTGCCGGCCGTGCCCATGACGTCGCCGAGCTCACCTTTGTTCACGGCAAAGCTGATGCGCTTGCAGGCGCGGGCCACCACTTCCAGCAGCAGGCGCAACTGGCCTGGGATGAGCCCGTCCACACGTTGTTGCTCGACCAGATAGCGGGTCAGGCTGATGTTTTTCTTCATGCTTCAACTCCTTGATATTCGATGCAAATCTGAAATGGACAGAAAACAGGGCAGGGCATCTGCTGTCATGGACGATGCCCCGCAGTGCGCTGCTCCAGTTCCGCCAGCAGCTCCTTGACGCGGGTTTGCTGCTTGCTGTCTTTCTGGTTCAGCGCGTATTGTTCATAGCGGGCCAGCCATTGGCGGGCCTGCGGTTCTTGCTTTTGCTCATGGGCAAGGACCATGAGCTGGAAATAGCTGTCGTAGACGGTGGCATGGTCTTGCGCCGCCTGCGCAATCTGCAGACGCTCCTGAAGATAGATGGCAGCTTGCTTCAGATCGCCCAGCTCATAGCAATTTTGCGCAATATTGGTGAGTACACCGCGTATTTGCTGCAGCTTGCCCATGGCTTTGAGGCGTTCACGCGCGACAGGAAGCAGTCGCTCGTTGGCTTGCCTGGCCGCGCGAAACTGCCCCAGTTCATGCAGCAGATAGCCTTCGTCCTCATAGACGCCGAGAATCTGCATCTGGCTCGGAAAATCCAGAGCCCGTGCAGGCCTCACGCTCTCGTCCCAGCGCATTTCGGCGGGCAGCCCGGCAATCTGCGGCAGCGGGTATTGAGCCTGAAAGGCTTTGACCTGCTTGAGCGCCGCTGCGTGATGCCCGGCATCTGCCAGCCAGCGGATGCTTGAGTAGCGCAGGAAAAAATGAGCGTATGACAGTTCAGGGTCCTGAGTGCCGGACAAAGCCGTCAGTGCCGTCTGTGCTGCTTCGGCTGCCTCTTTGGGCATGCCGCGGCGCGCATAGACGCTGGCCTGTGTGTAGTAGAGCCGGAAGATATCGCGTGCAGCGAACCCCGGCTTTTTCAACAGCGGCTCCAGCGCCTGCAGATCGGCACTCATGGCTCGCCCGCTGAAGCTGCCGCCTTCGCTGAAGACAGTGGCATAGAGGGGCGCAAAACGGGCTTCGAATCCCGCATCAGGCTTTGCTGCCTGAGTGCTCAGCGACATGCTCGCCGCAGCGACGGCAAGGGCCTTCATGCCCCGAGCCGCGTGTCGAGCAAGCATGTTCAGACCCATCAGTCCGCCAGAGCGCGGGTGATGACCTCGCGCACGTCGTTGGACAGATCGGGCTTGGCAGCCACACGGGCGATGGCTTCGCGGGCCGCAGAGCGGTAAGGCTCGGCCAGCTTCTTCCAGCGGTCCATCACCCGGGCCAGGCGGGAGGCCACCTGGGGGTTGATGCCGTCGATCTCGATCACGCGATCGGCCCAGAACACATAGCCCGCCGCATCGGCGCGGTGGAAGGCGCCGGCATTGTTGCAGTAGCTGAAGATCAGGCTGCGTGCGCGGTTGGGGTTCTTGATCTGGAAGTCGGCATGCTTCATCAGCGCCTTGACGGCCGGAAGCACATCGCCGCCGCGATCGCTGGCTGCACCTTGCAGGGCAAACCATTTGTCCAGGACCAGTGCATCCTGCTTGAACAGCGCGTGAAAGCGCTGCAGCGCCTGCTCGGCCAGCGGGCTGGCACTGTAGACCAGGGCGGAGAGGGCCGCCATGCGGTCCGTCATATTGCCGGCATCCTTGCAGCGCTGGTAGGCCTTGCCGGGCCAGACCGTGTCGCCGGTGCGGGCTGCCTGCAGGCACAGCATGGACAGGGCGCGGCCCGCCAGCGCACGGCGGCCGGCGCTGACATGGTCGGGACGGTAGGCACCGGTGTCGCGGTTGGCCTCCCAGGTGGTTTCCCACTCGGGCTGCAGGGCACTCGCGAGCTGCAAGATCATGGCTTCGCGCACGGCATGCACGCGCTGGGGATCGACTTCGGCCAGTTGCTCGGCGATATAGCTCTCGGACGGCAGCGTGAGCACCAGGTCCTTGAACGCCGCGTCCAGCTTGTCGTCGCGCAGCACGCGGCGCATGGCTTCGATAAAGGCTTCAGGCAGGATCTCGGCACTGGCGTCGCCGCTGGCCGCGATGGCCTTGAGGGCATAGCGCAGGCCCAGGCGCTGGCTGGCTTCCCATTGGTTGAACGGGTCGCTGTCATGGGCCAGCAGGGTCAGCAGATCGGCATCGCTGAATTCATGTTCCAGCACCACGGGGGCGCTGAAGCTGCGCAGCAGCGAGGGCACGGGGGCTTCGCTCACATTGCTGAAGACAAAGCGCTGTTCGGCTTCGGTCAGCACCAGCATGCGGCTGGCGACTGCCTGGGCTGCATCTTCGCCTGGCAATTGCAGGGCTATGGGCTGACCGCTGGCGGTGAGCAGACCCATTTGCACGGGAATGACGAAAGGCAGTTTCTCGGCCTGACCCACGGTGGGCGCGCAGCTTTGCGACAGCGTCAGCGTATAGGTCCGGGCTGCGGCATCGTACTGGCCCACGGCCCTGAGCACAGGCGTGCCGGCCTGGCTGTACCAGCGGCGGAACTGCTGCAGATGCTGGGCCAGGGGAGAGTCGGGGTTGGCGTCGGCGATGGCCTGCGAGAAGTCGTCGCAGGTCACGGCCTGGCCGTCATGGCGCTCGAAGTACAGCTTCATGCCCCTGGCAAAGCCTTCGCGGCCGACCAGGTTGTGCTGCATGCGCACGACTTCCGCACCTTTTTCGTAGATCGTGACCGTGTAGAAGTTGTTGATCTCGATATAGCTGTCGGGGCGCACGGGGTGGGCCATGGGGCCGGCATCCTCGGGGAACTGCACGGTGCGCAGCACGCGTACATCGTCGATGCGCTTGACGGCGCGTGCCGAGGCCGTGCCCGCCATGTCCATGCTGAACTCCTGATCGCGGAAGACCGTCAGGCCTTCCTTGAGGCTCAGCTGGAACCAGTCGCGGCAGGTGACGCGGTCACCGGTCCAGTTATGGAAGTATTCGTGACCGACGACGGATTCGATATTGGCGTAATCGGTGTCGGTGGCCGTGGCCTGGCTGGCCAGAACATACTTGGTGTTGAAGATGTTCAGGCCCTTGTTCTCCATGGCGCCCATGTTGAAGTCGCTGGTGGCGACGATCATGAAGCGGTCCAGATCCAGGCTCAGGCCAAAGCGCGCCTCGTCCCAGGCCACGGAGTGCATGAGGGAGTTCATGGCGTGCTCGGTCTTTTCCAGGTCGCCGGGGCGCACATAGACCTGCAGCAGGTGATCGCGGCCGGCACGGCTCTTGATCTTCTGCTCGCGGGCCACCAGATTGCCGGCCACCAGCGCAAACAGATAGCTGGGCTTTTTATGCGGATCGACCCACTTGGCAAAGTGGCGACCGTCCTCCAGGTCGCCGGACTCCACCAGATTGCCGTTGGACAGCAGCACCGGGTACTGGGCCTTGCTGGCGCGCAGCGTGACGGTGTACATGGCCATCACGTCTGGGCGGTCCAGGAAGTAGGTGATGCGGCGGAAACCTTCTGCCTCGCACTGCGTGAAGAACGTGTCCTCGCTCACATACAAGCCCATGAGCTTGGTGTTCTTGATGGGGGCGCAGGTGGTGAAGATCTCCAGCTCCACGGGCTCGTTGCCCTCGGGCAGGTTCTCCAGCACCAGCTGGTCGCCATCCATCTTGAAGGAGGTACCACCGCCGTTGACCATCACCCGCGCCAGATTCAGCTCGTCGCCGTCCAGGCGCAGCGCCTGTGCCGGCACTTCGGGGTTGCGGCGTACGCGCATCTTGCTGAGCACGCGCGTCTTGGCCGGGTCCAGGTCAAAAGTCAGGTCCACCGTGTCGATCCACCAGGCCGGGGCCTCGTAGTCGGCACGGTAAATCGCGGTGGCCGGGGCTTGCCCGTCACGCAGTTGCAGCATATCGATTCCTTTCTAGGATCAGAGGCCTTGCTTGAGCGAGGCTTCGATAAACACATCCAGGTCGCCGTCCAGCACCTTCTGGGTGGCCGAGACTTCAACGTTGGTGCGCAAGTCCTTGATGCGGCTGTTGTCCAGCACATAGGAGCGGATCTGGTGACCCCAGCCCACATCGGTCTTGGTGTCCTCGAGCTTTTGCTGCTCTTCCATGCGCTTGCGCATCTCGAAGTCGTACAGCCTGGAGCGCAGGCGCTGCCATGCCACGTCACGGTTGCTATGCTGCGAGCGGCCATCCTGGCACTGCACCACGATGCCCGTGGGGATGTGGGTCAGGCGCACGGCCGAGTCGGTCTTGTTGATGTGCTGACCGCCGGCGCCCGAGGCGCGGTAGGTGTCGGTGCGCACATCCGACGGATTGATGTTGATCTCGATGGAGTCATCGATCTCGGGGTAGACGAACAGCGAGGAAAAGCTGGTGTGACGGCCGCCCGAGCTGTCGAAGGGCGACTTGCGCACCAGACGGTGCACGCCGGTTTCGGTGCGCAGCAGGCCGTAGGCATACTCGCCTTCGACCTTGATGGTGGCACTCTTGATGCCGGCTACGTCGCCCGGAGTCTCTTCTTCGACCGTGGCCTTGAAGCCCTTGCGTTCGGCGTACTTCAGGTACTGGCGCAGCAGCATGCTGGCCCAGTCGCAGGCTTCGGTGCCGCCGGCGCCGGCCTGGATGTCGATGAAGCAGTTGAGCGGATCGGCTTCGCCGCCGAACATGCGGCGGAACTCGAGCTCCTCGATCAGCGGCTTGAGCTTGGCGGTTTCGGCTTCGATGGTTTCAAGGCCGGCATCATCGCCTTCTTCCTTGCTCATCTCGAACAGCTCGGAATTGTCGGCCAGCTCGGTGGTGAGCTTCTCCAGGGTCAGCACGACGGAGTCGAGCGACTTCTTTTCCTTGCCCAGTTCCTGTGCCTTCTTGGGGTCGTTCCAGACGGCAGGGTCTTCCAGCGAGGCGTTTACCGTGCGCAGGCGTTCGTACTTGGCATCGTAGTCAAAGATACCTCCGGAGATCTGCCGTGCGCTCGGCCAGATCTTGGAGGGTGTTGCCGATAGAGTTGACGCGTTCTGCTTCCATGGTGAATCCGTTGTTCTTGCTGATAAATAAGGGCTGATTTTCTCATGCCGGACGGCTGTAAGGATGCAATGGCCTTCGAGAGGGTTTTTGAGTGCTTCATTGAGGTGTCTTTTTGAGCCCCGCTATGCCCCTGATACCACCATCGGTTTTATTCATGGATGCTGTTACTTGAAGTAACAAATACTGAATAGAATTCGCAGGCACGCGCAGTGTGTACGCGCTTTTCAGGCAGTTTTCCCTATTCCCCATCTCGCAGGTGCCAGACCTTGCAGGTCGCCCAGGCGCCCAATTCCCCCATGAACTTCTTTCGCAACCTCAAGCTGGCCAACAAGCTGCTGGTGTCTTTTGTGCTGATCCTGCTGATCAGTGCGGTATCGGGCCTGTACGGGCTGGTCCAGATGGAGCGTGTCAATGCCACGGCCACCGATCTGGCGCGCCAGTGGCTGCCGGCGGCCCGCAACCTGCAGGACATGCGTTATCAGCTTCAGCGTTATCGCTCGCAGACCATGCAGCATGTGATGGCGCAGTCGTCCGAGGAAATGGCGGTCTATGACAAGAGCATGCCCAAGCTCTGGGACGAGCTGGTCCAGAACCAGCAGTCGTATGCCAAATACGTGAGAACCGACAAGGAGCGAGCCCTGCTGGCCGAAATCGGCGAGGAGCTCAAGGCCTATGCCGTGCAGACGGCCAAGGTGGTGGATCTGTCGCATCAGCTGCTCAACGATGACGCCAGCGAAATCTTGCGCGGCGAGTCGCTCAAGATCAGCCGCGGCATCAATACACGTCTGGATGCTCTCAGCGAGATCAACCATCAGGCGACCGAGGAAACCAATCAGGCCGGCGATGACCTGTATGCAGCTGCCCGCTGGTGGGTGATGGCGCTGCTGCTGGGCTCCATCGTCATCGGCGTGGCGCTGGCGGTGCTGATCGCACGCTCCATCTCGCGTCCTTTGCAGTCGGCCGTTCAGCTGGCCCAGTCCGTGGCTGCGGGCGATCTGAGCGCCAGCATCACTGTGCAAAGCCGCGATGAAGTGGGCCAGCTGCTGCAGGCGCTCAAGGACATGAACACCAGCCTGCAGCGTATCGTGGGTCAGGTGCGCCAGGGCACGGACTCGATTGCCTCGGCCAGCAGCCAGATTGCCAGCGGCAACCAGGATCTGTCCTCGCGCACCGAAGAGCAGGCCAGCTCGCTGGAGCAGACGGCAGCCTCCATGGAGGAGCTGACCGCCACCGTGCAGCAGAACGCCGGCAATGCCCAGCAGGCCAATCAGATGGCGTCTGCAGCGTCCCAGGTGGCCGTACGCGGTGGTGCCACCGTGGCCCAGGTGGTGCAGACCATGTCGGCCATCAACGAGTCCTCGCGCAAGATCGTGGACATCATCGGCGTGATCGACTCCATTGCCTTCCAGACCAATATCCTGGCGCTGAACGCGGCGGTGGAAGCGGCCCGTGCGGGTGACCAGGGCCGTGGCTTTGCCGTGGTGGCCTCCGAAGTGCGCACCCTGGCCCAGCGCTCGGCCGAGGCGGCCAAGCAGATCAAGCAGCTGATCGACGACTCCGTGAGCAAGGTGCAGGAAGGCAGCACCCAGGTCGACGAGGCCGGCAGGACCATGGATGAGATCGTGATGAGCGTGCGCCGCGTCACCGACATCATGGGCGAGATCTCGGTGGCCAGCCACCAGCAGACCTCGGGCATCGAGCAGGTCACCCAGGCCGTGACACAGATGGATCAGATGACCCAGCAGAACGCCGCCCTGGTGGAGGAGGCCGCAGCCGCGACCGACGCGCTGCGCAGTCAGGCCGCCGCGCTGGCCGAGACGGTGAGCTTCTTCAAGCTCGGCGCCCAGTCCGGTCTGCAAGCCACGCCAGCCCTGGCGCCTGCGGCGCTCAAGTCCGCGCCTGCCAGGGCTGCGATCAAGGCTGCGGCCCCGCTCAAGGCACCGTCGCCTGCGCTCAAGCGCCCGGCGATGTCGGCGGGGAGCAAGCCGCCGGTCCTGAGCCCCGCGAAAAGCGCAGCAGCGCCCCAGCCGCAAAAGGCAGCAACGGCAGACGATGGCGAGTGGGAGAGCTTCTAGGCCCGGTACGGGCGTGCGGTGCCGGGCCTGGTGCCGTTAGCTATGTTGCTATTGATTAAGAAGCTTATATCGTATGTATTCATTGAATTTCAATATGGTTTATATCTGAAATCGTTTGATATAAGGCGGTATAAGCTTCTTTAGTGATAGCGAGTAACAAGCCTGCCTTCGAAACAAAAACACCCCGCAGCCGTGGCTGACGGGGTGTTTTTGTTTCCGGGGAGCAGGAGCGGCGTGATCCGCTCCTGCCGCCTCGCATCAGCCGCCGCGCGTGATGGGCACTTCGGCGTTCTTGCCGTAGCTGCCGTATTTGCCCAGCTCCCATTTGGCGATCGCGTTGCGGTGCACCTCGTCGGGGCCGTCGGCAAAGCGCAGTGTGCGTGCTGCGGCATAGGCATAGGCCAGCGGGAAGTCGTCGCACATGCCGCCGCCGCCATGGACCTGCATGGCCCAGTCTATGACCTGGCAGGCCATGCTGGGTGCGACGACCTTGATCATGGCGATCTCGGTCCTTGCAACCTTGTTGCCGGCCACATCCATCAGCCAGGCGGCCTTGAGCGTGAGCAGGCGCGCCATGTCGATCTTGCAGCGCGCCTCGGCAATGCGCTCCTGCGTCACGGTCTGCTGGGCCACGCTCTTGCCGAAGGCCACGCGGCTGCTGGCGCGCTTGCACATCAGTTCCAGCGCACGCTCGGCCAGGCCGATCAGTCGCATGCAGTGGTGAATGCGGCCCGGGCCAAGGCGGCCCTGGGCGATCTCGAAGCCGCGCCCTTCGCCCAGCAGAATATTGCCGACGGGAACGCGCACGTTCTCGAAATACATCTCCATATGGCCGTGGGGCGCATCGTCATAGCCCATCACGTTCAGCGGGCGCTCGATGCGTATGCCCTTGGCATCGGCCGGGATGATGATCATGCTCTGCTGCGAATGCTTGGCCGCTTCGGGGTCGGTCTTACCCATGGTGATGAAGACCTGGCAGCGAGGATCGCCGGCACCCGAGATCCACCACTTGTGGCCGTTGATCACGTATTCGTCGCCCTGGCGCTCGATGCGCGTGCAGATATTGGTGGCGTCGGAGGAGGCGACTTCGGGCTCGGTCATGGCGAAGGCCGAGCGGATCTTGCCTTCCAGCAAGGGCTTGAGCCAGCGCTCCTTGAGCTCGGCACTGCCGTAGCGGGCAATGGTCTCCATATTGCCGGTGTCCGGCGCGGAGCAGTTGAAGACTTCGGAAGCCCATGGCACACGGCCCATGATTTCGGCCAGCGGTGCGTATTCCTGATTGGTCAGGCCCGCACCGTGGTAGCCCGAGGCTTCGGCGCTGTCCACGGGCAGGAACAGATTCCATAGGCCCGCGGCCTGGGCCTTGGGCTTGAGCTTTTCAATGGTTTGCAGCGGCGTCCAGCGCTTGCCGGCGGCCGTGTTGGCCTGCATCTCCTCGGCATACTCCTTTTCCGCCGGGTAGATGTGTTCGTCCATGAACTTGAGCAGGCGTTGCTGCAAGTCCTTGGTTTTGGGCGAGTAGTCGAAGTCCATGAGTGCTCCTTTTGTTGTGGGACGGTCTGATTGCGTGGTGGTGGATGAAAGTCAGGCGCGCTGAGCGAAGGACCAGGCCAGCTCCGCCATGGGGCGGGCGGTGTCGCCCGAGGCCTTGGCCTGGGCGCTGGAGGCCGTGCCGGCCTCGACACGTTTGGCAATGCCTTGCAGGATGGCCGCGATGCGGAACATGTTGTAGGCCAGGTAGAAGTTCCAGTCGCGCTGCAGCGTGGCCACATCGGCAATGCCGGTGCGCTGGCAGTAGCGCTGGATGTAATCGTGCTCGGCAGGGATGCCCAGGCCTGCGATGTCCAGCCCCGCGATGCCGCGGCCCAGCTCGGCCGGTATATGCCAGCTCATGCAGTGGTAGCTGAAGTCGGCCAGCGGATGCCCCAGCGTGGACAGCTCCCAGTCCAGCACGGCAATCACGCGCGGCTCGGTGGGGTGGAACATCAGGTTGTCCAGGCGGTAGTCGCCATGCACGATGGAGACGCGGCCTTCGTCGCGCGCACTGGCCGGCATATGGGCGGGCAGCCACTCCATCAGCCGGTCCATCTCGGGGATGGGCTGGGTGACGGAGGCCACATACTGCTTGCTCCAGCGACCGATCTGGCGCTCGAAGTAATTGCCGCTCTTGCCGTAGTCTGCCAGGCCGCGCTCGGCAAACTTCACGCTGTGCAGGGCTGCGATCACGCGGTTCATCTCGTCGTAGATCTCGGCGCGCTCGGCAGGCGTCATGCCGGGCAGGGACTGGTCCCAGAGCACGCGACCCTCCATGAACTCCATGATGTAGAAGGCGCGGCCGATGACGGATTCATCCTCGCACAGCGCATACATATGCGGCACGGGCACATCGGTGCCGGCCAGGCCCTTCATCACGCGGTATTCGCGCTCGATCGCATGGGCCGAAGGCAGCAGCTTGGCCACGGGACCGGGCTTGGCGCGCATCACATAGCTCTGGCCGGGCGTGATCAGCTTGTAGGTGGGGTTGGACTGGCCGCCCTTGAACATCTCCACCTGCAGCGGGCCTTCAAAGCCCTGGACATGACGGCTCATCCAGTCGGTCATGGCATTGGTATCAAACGCATGCTGATCGGAAACCGCGCGGGTGCCGACGAAATGCTCATAAGTGCTCATGCTGTCTCAGTCCTTTGTTCGATTTGTGATGGGCAAGGCGCAGCCCGCCACGCCGCGCCGAAGGCGCAGCGAGCGAATGCGTGAAAGGGGAGAGTTGCCGCAGAACGCAGCAAGAGAGAAACGAAGGTGAAAACTGGCGCGATCCCCGCCAGGGATGCCGAGCAAGAGCCGCCTCGCGGCGATGGCATCGTCCCCCTCCCGCAAGCGCGGCGAAGCGAGAGAGGGGGAAGCGGCAGAGCCGCTCAGGGGGTGAATCAGTGGTCGGTGTCTGCAATGCGCAGCAGCGTCACCCGGTCGCGCACGATGAGGCCACCCGGTTCGATGCGAATCACTTCCTCGCGCTCCATGGATTTGAGTTCCTGGTTCACGCGCTGGCGCGAGGCGCCCAGCAACTGCGCCAGCTCCTCCTGCGCCAGATGCAGGCCGATGCGGATCTCGTTGCTGTCCGACAGGCTCATCACGCCATAGCTGCGCGTCAGGTGCAACAGCTGCTTGGCCAGGCGCGCGCGCAGCGGCAAGGTGTTGAGGTCTTCCACCAGACCGTAGAGCTGACGTACTCGGCGTGCATTGAGGCGCAAGATCGCTTCGGAAAACTCCACATGCTCTGCCAGAATGCGCTTGAAGTCCGCCTTGGATACGCACAGCAGCGTGGTCTCGCCATGGGCATAGGCGTCGTGCGTGCGCTTGTCGCCATCCAGAATCGCCACATCCCCGAACCAGATGCCCGGCTCCACATAGGTCAGCGTGATCTGCTTGCCCGTGATGGAGGTGGAACTGACCCGCACCGCTCCACGTGCACAGGCAATCCACTCCTCGGGCGGTTCGCCGCGAGCGCAGATGAGCATGCCATCTTTGTATCGTTTGACGTAAGCGCATCGAAGAATGTCGTGCCGCAAAGAGGGCGAAAGGGATGAAAACCAGCGACCAGAGTTGATCGCCTCACGTTCTTCCATACTAAGAATTGGCTCGTCCATGTTCTGTCTTATGCGTGACTGGTAACCGCCCCATTGTCGCGTGTGGGACCGGCTGTGCCGCAACTGCGGGACTCAGGGTTGTCACCTGTGTGTCCGCTTCTAACGCGAAGAGGGCTTGCGCCGATCAAGAAAACCCAGCAGTCATGCGGGCTGCGGCGCGACGGAAAACAAAAATGCCCGCGGGCTGCGGGCATTCAGTCTTGTCATCTGCGGTATTTCATGCGCCGAGTTTTTCAGGCGCGATGGATCTGTGGCTTTAAGTGAAAATAGCTGGTAGCTCTTATCTTTCAAGCGCTCCAAGCTATTGAATTAGTAGTGCGTGGATTCACGCAGCAGCTTGCATGCGCGCCAGCAGATGCTTGGCCGCAGCTTCCGAATCGGGGGCGTTGACCAGGGCGCGTACCACGGCCACCGAGCCCACGCCCGTGGCACGCACGGCGGGGAACAGGTCCTCGGAAATGCCGCCAATCGCCACCAGCGGGTATTGCTGCATCAGCCGCACATAGGCCGCCAGCCGCGCCAGTCCTTGCGGGGCTGTCGCCATCTTCTTGAGCGTGGTGGGAAAGACCGCGCCCAGGGCGATATAGCTGGGCTGGACCGCATGGGCGCGCACCATCTCGGCGTAGCCATGGGTGGAGACGCCCAGGCGTGTGCCCGAGCTACGGATGGTCTGCAGATCGCGCTGGCCGATCACGTCCAGATCTTCCTGGCCCACATGGATGCCGTAGGCGCCTGCGTCCAGCGCGGCCTGCCAGTGGTCGTTGATGAACAGGCGTGCCTGCGTGCCCTTGACGGCTTCGACAGCAGCCTTGACTTCACGGGCCACGGCGGCCTGGTCGCCGGATTTGAAGCGCAGCTGCACCGTGGGCACGCCCGCGCGGGCCATGCGGCCCACCCATTCGGCCGTGGGCAGCACGCCATACAGGCCCAGCTCGCTCGGGCAATGGGCAAAAGCCAGTGCCGGGTCGGCCTTGCCGAGACCGAAGTCGCGTGGGTCGTCGGGCCAGTGGGTGACATCGAACTGGTCGGTGCGTTCGCTCTGGCACTGCCAGGCCTGGGCCAGTGTTTGTGCATCCACGGCGATAAAGCCCAGCTGGCTGCAGGCTTCAAGCGCGGCCAGATAGGCGGGCTCCTGGCGCAGCGCGGGCGGCACGGGCTGGGGCGTCAGCTCGACCGAGTTGGCATCGTGGTGCAACCGGGCGCCAAAGTTGGCGCTGTGCTGGTGGATGATGGCTTGCGCCAGGGCCTTGATTTCTGCGGGGTCCATGGGGCGGCCTTTATTCCTGATGCCAGAAAGGGGTGCCCAGCACGGGCGTGCTGGGCTGGGCGGCATTTTGCTCTGCCATGGCGCCAGCGCGCCAGGCGGCGTGACCGGCATTGACGGCATCGGAGAAGGCGCCGGCCATGGCCACGGGATCTTCGGACAGGGCCACGGCGGTGTTCAGCAGCACGGCGTCATAACCCCATTCCATCACGGTGCAGGCATGGGAGGGACGGCCCAGGCCGGCGTCGACGATCAGCGGCACCTTCAGGCGCTCGCGCAGCATCTGCATGGCATAGGGGTTGACGGGGCCGCGGCCGGTGCCTATGGGCGCAGCCCAGGGCATGACGGCCTGGCAGCCCACGTCGACCAGTTTCTGGCACAGCACCAGGTCGTAGGTGGTGTAGGGCAGGACCTGGAAGCCGTCCTTGATGAGGATGGAGGCAGCCTCCACCAGATTGAGCGTGTCGGGCTGCAGCGTGTAGTCGTCGCCTATCAGCTCCAGCTTGATCCAGGGTGTGTCGAAAACTTCACGTGCCATCTGGGCCGTGGTCACGGCTTCCTGGATGGTCATGCAGCCTGCCGTGTTGGGCAGCACGGGCACGTTGAGCTTGCGCAGCAGCTCCCAGAAGCTGGCACCGGTCTCGGCGGCATTGCTGCCCTGGCGGCGCAGCGAGGCCGTGACCATGGCGGGCCTGGAACGCTCCACAGCCGCTTCGAGAATCGCCGGCGAGGGATAGCGCGAGGTGCCCAGCAGCAAGCGGCTTTCAAAACGTTGGCCGTAGAGAACCAGGGTGTCGTCGGTGGTTTTTGTATTCATGATCTATCTATATCTCTTGTCTTTGTACCGCAATGCGCGTGAAGCCCAGTGAGCCTCAAACAGGCATGTGCCAAGTCAGTGACACCGAGCAAGAGCCGTCTCGCCGCGAGGGTGTCGTCCCCTGGGGGAAGGCGCGAAGCGACTCAGGGGGATTCATTTCTAGCCGCCGGTGACGGGAGAGATGACTTCCATCCTGTCGCCCTCGTTGAGCGCATGGTCGGCGTACTGCGTCTT
The DNA here is from genome assembly GCF_001010305.1 of Comamonas sp. E6. Classification (NCBI taxonomy): domain Bacteria; kingdom Pseudomonadati; phylum Pseudomonadota; class Betaproteobacteria; order Burkholderiales; family Comamonadaceae; genus Comamonas; species Comamonas sp. E6. The sequence continues at coordinate 215,760 of NZ_BBXH01000009.1, read as the reverse complement.
GGGCACAAACACCGTGTTGACCGCCACGGCAAACGGGGGCTTGGCCTGCATCTGCGCCAGCGCATCGGCCACGGTGGCATGGGCTTGCAGCTCGGTGGCTTGCTGATTGAGGGTGATCTTCATGGCATGAAACGGAAAATAAAGCGGGTGCTAAGTTAAACCTCTGCACGGCGGCGCTTGCGTGCGCAGGGGGTGCAAGTGCTGTGCGCCAAAGTTCGGACTCGCGGCTCAGCCGCGATGCACGGCGACATCGAACTCGCGCGCCAGCGGCGAGTCGTTGTGGTCCAGCAGCTCCAGCACCACGTCGAGCATGGCGGGCGAGATCATGAAGCCGTGGCGGTAGAGGCCGTTGACTTCCATGACGCGCGGCGTCAGCAGGCGCACGGCGGGCAGATTATCGGGCAGGGTGGGGCGGCACTGGGTAGCGATCTCCACAATCCGGCCTTCGGCAAAGCCCGAGTGCACGGTATAGGCCGCACTCAGCAGCTCCAGCGTGGAGCGCACGCTGGCCGGCGACATATCGTCGGATTCGATCTCGGTCGCGCCAATCACGAACAGATGATCTTCCTTGGGCGCGATATAGATGGGGTAGCGTGGATGGATCAGGCGTGTGGGGCGCTGCAGCGTGACTTCGGGCGCGTGAATGCGCACCACCTCGCCGCGAATGCCGCGCAGTTGCTTCCACTGGCTGCGGGCACCCAGGCCCCGGCAGTCGAACACGAAGTCGGGCTGGCCGCTGTCGCCATGGGTTTCGCCGGGGCGGAAGTCGCTAACTTCGCGCGGGCTGTCCCAGTGCAGCTGCACGCCCAGGGCGCTGAGCTTGTCGACCAGCGCCGTCAGCAGCTGGCGGTTGTCGAGCTGGCCTTCGCCGGGCAGATAGACGGCCTGGTTGAAGCGTCCCTGCAGCGCGGGCTCGCAGTCCTGCAGCGCCGCGCCGGTCTTCTCCTGCATGGCCGGCAGGCTGGGGTTGATGCGTCGGTTTTTCTCCAGCAGGCCGAAAAAGCGTGCCGCATCGCCTTGATCCTGGCGGTGCCAGAGAATCAGCGTGCCGTTTTGCTGCAGAAACACATGCTGCTCGAGCTGAGCTATCAGCTCGGGCCAGCGCTTGAGCCCATGCTGGCCCATGCGCACCACGCCGGGCTCGGTAATGGCCGACTCGGCCAGCGGCGCCAGCATAGCAGCCGCCACGCGCGCCGCAGCACCATCGCCTTGCGGGCCATGGGCGTCATAGAGGTCGATGGCGTGACCGCGCTGGGCCAGGGCCAGAGCCAGCAGACGGCCCATGAGGCCGCCGCCGAGAATTGCGATCTTTGAAGAAGCTTGTAGCAATGACATGTGCAAATCGTTTTCCATCCGGACACAGGAACAGGGCCATGTGCAGGACAAAACGCGGCATGCCTTGCGGCTTGTGAAACTCCCCACGCCAGCATGACCTGGATCGGGTGCAGGGGGCACAGGGCACGGATGGTGCTCTGGTGCGCAGCCCGTGGCTGGCGCAGCCCCAGGGTGTTTCTCAGTCCGCACAGGCTGCTTGCCTGCGGGACACCCCTGTTTCGTCCGTTGGACATTACAGCACAACCGCAAACAGCACGCATTGACCATGCGCATGGGCGATAATTTTTGCCATGACAGTGATTGCTTCTTCCTCCATCTCCGGCGCAGCAAAAAAGCGCTATGCACGCGTGCTCTCCATAGCCGGCTCGGACAGCGGCGGTGGCGCCGGCATCCAGGCCGACCTCAAGACCTGTGCGGCTCTGGGCTGCTACGGCATGACGGCGATCACGGCCATCACCGTGCAGAACACGCTGGGTGTGACGGGTATTCACGGCATTCCGCTCGATACCGTGCGCGGCCAGATCGATGCCGTTGTGCAGGACATAGGCGTCGATGCCGTCAAGATCGGCATGCTGGCAACCCCCGATGTGGTGGGCGTGGTGGCGGATGCGATCCGTCGCCACGGTATCAGGAACGTGGTGCTGGACCCCGTGATGGTGGCCACCAGTGGTGACCGCCTGATCGTTCCCGAGACGGCACAGGCGCTGGTCCAGGAGCTGTTCCCGCTGGCGACGGTGATTACCCCCAATCTGGATGAAGCAGCTTTGCTGCTGGGTCGCAACATCGACGGCATTGGAGCGTTGGATGCGGCCGTGGCCGATCTGCTGGCCATGGGGGCACCGGCCGTATTGCTCAAGGGCGGGCATCTGAGCGGCGATCTGGTCATGGATGTGCTGGGCCGGCAAGGCCAGCAGGTCGGCGACTATCTGCGCCTGCAGTCGCAGCGCATCGTCACCCATAACGGCCATGGCACGGGCTGCACGCTGTCGTCGGCGATTGCCTCCTTCCTGGCTCAGGGGCTGGCGCTGGAGGCCGCAGTGACCGAGGCGCGCCGCTATATTCTGGGCGCCATCGAGGCGGGAGCCGAGGTCTATACCGGCCAGGGTCACGGCCCCCTCAATCACGGCTATGCGCCGCGCACGCAGCTGATCGTCGAAGGCTGATTGCCGGCACCCGCAAAAAAGGCCTGCTGCTGCAGGCCTTTGTTTTGGGTGTTCGTGTTGCAGGGCTTACCAGCCCCAGACCAGATTCTTGGCCACCCAGCCGCTCTGGCCGTTGCTGCGCTGCACCTGGGCCCAGGTGCCTTGCTTTTTCAGAGTCTGCAGCACCTCATGCTGCTCCAGCTTGCCCACGCGCTTGTGCTTCTGGCCGGGGCCGGAGCGCAGATTGGCCGTGCGCGCCGTCACCACCATATGCGGGCTCTTGCTGGTCAGCGGGGCGTGGACCCAGCCCAGCGTAGACTCGTAGTCCTTCACGCGCAGCCACTGCCCCTTGCGCTGGGTGACTTGCAGCGGATAGCCCTTGCTCAGTTCCCATAGTGTTGCGGAGCGGGTGTTGGGCTGCTCGCGCACATTCACGGTCTTGCCCTTGATGCTGACAAATTCCTGGGCTTGTGCGAGGGCCGGCAGCAGGCCGGCGGTAAGCGCACCCAGCGCGATCAGGCTTGAAGTGGCGGCGGTGCGGATCCAGCGGTTGCAAGGCACGGGGCAGATTCTCCTTTTATCGATTGAAAACAGGCTGTAACCCTCATCGGACTTGCGTGGCTAGCTATAGTTCCTGTAGAAAGCTGACAGGGGCTGAACACCCGACAGCCATAAAGGAATGCCATGAAACAGCCAACCAGCGCCCATGGGCGTGCCTCGTTGACCACCCGATTGACGCTTGCATTGACGGCTCTGGCCGCCGCGACCCTGCTCACGGCCTGCCAGAGTAGGGCGTCGGCGAATGCAGCGGCTGCAACACCTGCCGACGCTGCGGCGCCAAAAGCCGGGGATCCGCAGATGCTGGGCCAGCAATTGCTGGCCGCTGCCGCGCAGGGCGATGCCGTGGCGGTGCGCGATCTGCTGGCTGGCAACGCGCCTGTCGACGTGCAGGACGCCCGGGGCAATACCCCATTGCTGCTGGCCACGGCGGCCAACCATATCAAGGTGGCGCGATCGCTGCTGATGCACGGTGCCAGCCCCAATATCCAGAACCAGATACAGGACAGCGCCTATCTGCTGGCCGGCGCGCAGGGCCGGCTGGAGATTGTGCGTATGACGATTTCCTATGGCGCCGATCTCAAGAGCACCAACCGCTATGGCGGCACGGCCCTGATTCCGGCTTGCGAGCGCGGCCATCTGGAAACGGCCCAGGCGCTGATCGCCGCCGGCGTGAATGTGAACCATGTCAACCGGCTGGGCTGGACCTGCCTGATGGAAGCCGTGGTGCTCGGCGACGGCGGGCCGCGCCATCAGGCCATCATCCGGGCCTTGATCGACGCGAAGGCGGATCTGAATCTGCCTGACAAGGATGGGGTGACGGCCCTGGCCCATGCACGCCAGCGCGGGCAGAAGGCCGTGGTTCATATGCTGCAGGCGGCGGGCGCCAAGTAAGAACAGAGGAGATGGCTGCAGAGCCTTTCTACCGCGCGTGTGATGCTATTGCCTTTGAGTTTCAGTCAGGCAGCAACGGAGCGAGGCTGCAGCTGGCGTGTGGCGACTGCCACCACAAAGGTCAGCGCCAGCGTGGGCAGGGCCGAGCCCAGAGCCGTGCTGACATAGGGCAGCAGGTGATAGAAGGCAATCCCCAGCACCCAGATAGTCACGGCATCCCAGCGCACGGTGGGCGCTTTTTGCATCAGTTGCACGGCATCGGTGCCAAAGGCCAGGCGACCCAGCATCACGCCGAACAGCGGCACAAAGCAGGAGCTGAGCAACAGCAAAAACGGTTCCAGACTGTGCATGGGCAGTACCATGGCCAGCGCCGTGCACAGGGCCGCGATCAGCAGGCCCCAACGGCGAATGCTCCAGCGCGGTTGCAGGCTGTGGGCCGACATGGCGCCCGAGTAGGCATCGCCATAGGCATTGTCCACCTCGTCGATCAGAATCAGCGACAGGGCAATCAGCCCGCCCTGGGCCAGCAGCAGGGCCGTGACCAGGTCTTCGCTGGGCAGGGTCAGGGCCACCAGCACGCCCAGGGAGTAGCACCAGATATTGGCCAGGGCAAAGCCGGTCCAGGCACCCGTCAGCGCGGACTTGCCGCTTTTGCCGTGGCGCGCATAGTCGGCCACCAGCGGCAGCCAGCTGATGGGCATGGCGATCACCAGATCGACGGCGCCGAGCATGCTCATGCCGCCTGCACCTTCGCGGGCCAGCAAGGTCCCGAGGCCGGTGGCGCCGGCCATTTTGAGGAATTGCCAGCTCAGCCACAGCAGCGAGGCAATCACCAGCGGCAAGGCCACGCGCGAGATGATGCGGCGCACCAGGGTGGTCATGGAGCCGCTCATCAGCAGCAGGATCACGCCACCCCAGAGCAGAGTGGCCAGCCAGGGCCAATAGGCAGCGCCCATGATGCCGCTTTGTTTGCCCAGCGCCACGGTGGCGTCACGCATCACCACCAGCTCGAAACTGCCCCAGCCCAGCAGCTGGATGATGTTGAGCACGATAGGCAGTCGTGCGAAGTGGCGGCCGTAGACGCTGTGCATCAGCCCTGCACTGGACAGGCCGCTGTCGCAGCCCAGCTTGCCCACCCAACCCAGCAGACCGGCACCGATCAGCGAGCCGATGGCTATCGCGATCAGCGCATGCAGCGGGCTGAGCGCAGGCAGCAGATAGGCTCCCATCTGCATGACCAGCAGGCCCACGCCCAGACTGAACCACAGCGAGGCATGGTCGCGCCAGGCAAAGACGCGCTCCTTAGCCGTCACCGGGGCCAGGGCCCGATTGGCCGATGTGGAAGAAGATGAATTCATGAATGCTCCGCCAGAAAAACGAAGCAGGGGCCGCATGGTTTGCGCGGCGAGCCAGCAAAGACCTGGCCAGTCGCGGTCTGACACCTTGGACAGCTTCCCTGCGCGAGGATGATCTCGGGCAAGCGATGGTCAAGACACCGCTTGCGCAATCAGGTTCAAAGGGACTCTCTCAGCCCTGACCGGTCTTGGTCAGGACACCCCCAGCATTGCTGCCTGCCTTGGGCTGCAGCGAGCGCGATTGTGCCAGACATGCAGCGGCGGGGGCAGAACTGCAGCGCAAAGCTGTGTTGCAAATGCTTGCAAGTCAGAGTGCCTGTCTTGACCCCGTTGCGTCCGCTGCTGCGTTTCAGCCTCCGACAAGTTTGTTTCACGCCGCTGTGGCTGTACCTTGAGGAGGCCTTGTCCATGTTGTCTGTCCATATCGAACCCCCGGTTCCAGGTTTCTTGCTGTCGCGCGGCCGTTTGCTGCGCGCTTCGCTGCTCTGCGCTGTCGCGATGGTGGCCGCCGCGCCGGCCTCGGCCTGGACGCGCGGCAACCACAAGCTGGCCCAGGTCAGCATCATCGAACGTGCCACGGGCCGGGTACTGCCCCAGTACAGTCACGAGGGAGAGCTGTGGGTGGTGGGCCGCCCCGGTGCCAACTATGCGGTGCGCATCCGCAACCTCGAGAGCCGCCGCATCATGGGCGTCATCAGCGTCGACGGGGTCAATGCCATCAATGGCCGCACGGCGAGCTCTCGCGCCGAAGGCGGCTATGTGCTGGATGCGGGCGACAGCTATGACGTGCGGGGCTGGCGCAAGAGCAATGACAACGTGGCCGCGTTCTATTTCTCCGAAAGCGATATGTCCTATGCCGCCAGAACCGGCAGGCCGCAGGATGTGGGCCTGATCGGGGTCGCGCTGTACCGTGAAAAGCTGCCAGAGCCTGCTGCCTATCAGGGGCCGCTCCATGAGCCGCAAGCGCAGGCTAGTGCCTCGGCGGCTGAATCTGCTGCGGCGGATGTCGCCGTGCCGCAGGCCGCCAGCAAGAGCCGCAGCGCCGAGCGCCGGGCACCATCGGCCTCGCCGGCCCCCTCGCTGGGCACGGGCCATGGCGCGGTGGAGCGCTCGCAAGTCACCCAGGTGGACTTCGAGGCCGATACAGACCAGCCCCGGCAGATGGTGCGTATCCGCTACGACAGCTATGCCAATCTGGTCGCCAGAGGCGTGATTCGCGAGCCTCGTCCACGGCCGCCGCAGCCGCGCGTGCCCAATCCCTTTCCTGGCGACAATGGTTTTGTCCCGGACCCGCCGCGCAACTGAGCAAAGTGGGCTGCGGAGTTTGCATAATCGCGGGCATGCTTGCACCGCCGCTTGCCCAAGCCCAACTCGCCGATGAAGCCCTGATGCGCAGCTATGCCTCAGGGCAGGCCACGGCGTTCGAGACGCTTTATGCCCGGCACAGCCTGCGCATATGGCGCTATTTCTATCGCAACACGGGCGATGCTGCGCTGGCCGATGATCTGGCGCAAGACCTCTGGCTTGCCGTGGTGGACTGCGCCTGCCGCTATGAGGTGCGCAGCAGGTTCACGACCTGGCTGTTCACCATGGCGCACAACCGCCTGGTCGATCACTGGCGCAGGCAGCGGCCGGGCATCAGCCTGTCGGCAGACACGCAAGAGTCCATGCGGCTGGCCGAAAGCCTGTTTGCGGCCTCGGGCTTCGAGCCCGAGCAGCAGCTCGATCGTCAACTCATGGCCCAGGCCATCCTGGCAGCGCTTGCCCGGCTCCCGGCCGAGCAGCGCGAGTGTTTTCTGCTGCAGGTCGAGGCTGATCTGACGCTGGCCGAAATTGCCCAGGCCACCGGCGTTGGCGAGGAAACGGCCAAGAGCCGCTTGCGCTATGCGCGTGCCAAACTGCGCGCCGCGCTGGAGGAACTGGCATGAATATGCACCCCGAAAACCCGTCTGGCGACGACAAGCCCGATGCTTTGCGCGAGCTCTACCACGAGGCCGTGGCAGAGGATCGTGGCCCCAGTGCGCAAAGCAGCGCAGCCATCCTCAAGCGCGCACGCCAGCGCGCGGCAGCTGTGGGGCAGGAGCCCACGGAGCCTATGGACAAGCCTGCCGCCAATGACCGCTTCTGGCTGCGTCATGCGCTGGGCGGACTGGCGGCTGTCGGGCTGGTGGGCTGGCTGATGCTGCAGCACGCCGCCTGGTGGAGTGGGCCGGACAAGGAGGGCGAGCGAGATTCCAGGGCCGAAGCAGTGGCCCAGCCAGCTGAATCGCAGCCGGCTCCGGCAGTTGAGGGTGCGGATCGCGCCGCCATGGTGGAATCGGCTCCGGGAGCGGCGGCGCTGGCGCAGAAATCCACGGAAAAAAAGACTCGAATCCAGGCAGGGAAAACACCAGAAGCTATGGATATGGAAGCATCTATAGCTGCATCAGCCCCTGTGCTGCGGCCAGAGGCTGCTCCGGCCCCGGGTGCTGCAGCCTCTGCCAGCCTGGCGCGCTCCGCAAAGTCGGCTGCCAAAGCGCCATCCCGCAGCGATGAGACCACAGAACCTGCTGCCGCGGCGGAGGCCATGGCGCCGCAGATCTCCAGGTCAAGCGCGCAATTGCCGCTATGCCCCTTGACGGCTGAGGTGCATGGCAACACGCAAGCTGCAAAAGAGGGAGCGGACAAAGCCTCTGGCATCGCAGGCAAGCCGCTGGATTGCCGCCCGCGAAAGCATGGGGAAACGCAGCCGGATGATGCCAAGTCTAGGCAGGATGCTTCTAAATATATAGCGGATCCGCCGCGGTGAGACAAAAAAAGCCCGCTTGACGCGGGCTTGGGTGATGGTCTGGCCAGTACTTTTAGGTACTGACGTTAGATCATGTTACTGGATTTTTGCGCTTTTGCGCAGCTGATCTTGGAACTGCTGCTCTTTTTGCTGCTGCAACTGCTGCGTGATCTGGGGTTTGACATCTTCGAACTTGGGCATTTCGGCCTGGCGCTCGTCATCCATGCGGATGATGTGCCAGCCGAACTGGCTCTTGACGGGCGTGTCGGTCATCTCGCCCTTCTTGAGCTTGATCAGGGCTTCGGTGAACTCGGGTACGTAATTGTTGGGGTTGGCCCAGTCCAGATCACCGCCACGGGCACCCGATCCGGGATCCTTGGATTCCTTCTTGGCGATGTCTTCAAACTTCTTGCCGGCCTTCACCTCGGCAATGATGGCCTTGGCGCGGTCTTCGGATTCCACCAGGATGTGGCTGGCCTTGTATTCCTTGCCGCCATTGGCAGCGACGAATTTGTCGTACTCGGCCTTGGCTTCGGCATCGGTCACGGGGTTCTTCTTGCGGAAGTCGTCAAACAGCGCGCGGATCAGCACGGTCTGGCGTGCCATTTCCATCTGCTGCTTGTAGGCTTCGGAGCCGGCCAGGCCGCGGCGGTTGGCTTCCTGCATGAAGATTTCACGCGCGATGACTTCATCCTTGATCATCTTTTCCATCTCGGGCACAACGGGCTGGCCGCTGGCTTCGATCTGGGTCTTCAAGGCATTGACGCGGGCCATGGGAACGGCCTTGCCATTGACGATGGCCACATTCTGGGCCGAGGCGGACAGGGCGGCTGCGCCCAGAACAGCGGCGGCCACGATGCGGGCCAGTTGCTTTTGTTTCATGCTCATTCGAGTTGTGATTGAGAAAAGTGAGTGAAGTTCAGTCCATACGCAACAGGCTCCCGTCAAGGAGCCTGTGGTCAGAACAGTGCGTTCTCAAAGTACTTCAATGGCGATGGCATGAACACCCTGGTCAATGAAGTCTTGCAGTGCATCATACACAAGGCGGTGGCGTGCCACGCGGGTTTTTCCATCAAAGGCAGGGCCGGCGATGCGCACGCGAAAATGCGTGCCCACGCCGCTGTCGTTGGCGCCGGCATGACCGGCATGCTGATAACTCTCGTCGATGACTTCGAGTCGGGTCGGGGCCAGACGCTGGCGCAGGGCGGCGTCCATGGCCTGGGCACTGATGGTCACGCTCATGGCTGCTTGTCCTTGGCTTCGGCCGCGTTGGGCACGCCGTCCTGGGGCAGGTAGCGGCTCATGTAGATGGCTTGTGCAATCACAAACACCACCATCAGTCCCATGCCGCCAAACAGCTTGAAGTTGACCCAGGTATCGGTGTCGAAGTTATAGGCTACCCAGATGTTGAGTCCGCCCATGGCGGCGAAGAAAGCGGTCCAGGCCCAGTTGAGCTTGAGCCAGATGGCGTCGGGCAGTTGCAACTGCGCGCCCATGACGGAGCGCAGCAGGTTCTTTTTGAAAACCAGCTGACCGATCAGCAGCGCGCCGCCCATGAGCCAGTAAAGCACCGTGGGCTTCCATTTGATGAAGTTGTCGTCATGGGCCAGCAAAGTGGCTCCGCCAAACAGTACGATGACGCCGAGGCTCATCCACTGCATGGGCTCGATCTTGCCGGTCTTGAAGCGCAGATAGGCGATCTGCGCCACAGTGGCGGCAATGGCCACGGCTGTGGCGGTGTAAATGCCCCAGACCTTGAAGGCCACGAAAAACAGGATGATGGGGAAGAAATCAATCAGCAGCTTCATGCGCGAAATGGTAGTCGTTCTGAAATTCAGACTGCGTAGCACCGACAAGGTTCCCGGTGCTGCGAGCAAAGTCGCATCATGCACCAAAGCGCGGGCCTTACCGTGGGCAAAGCCTTGTACGCCGGACGGATTCAGCTATCAAAGCTGATGTGCAAGGCCGGCGCAGTGAGCCCGGCCCGAAGCCGCGCGGCCCTTGCTGCTCAAGCCTTGCCAGCTCTTATTTTGGGGGCTCGTTCTGGAAATCCAGCGAGGCCGAGTTCATGCAGTAGCGCAGGCCTGTGTCAGTGGGACCGTCGGGAAAGACATGGCCCAGATGGGCTCCGCAGTTGCTGCACACCGTCTCGGTGCGCACCATGCCGTGGCTGCGGTCCACGATATTGGTGATGGCGCCGGGCAGGGCCTGGTCAAAGCTGGGCCAGCCGCAGCCGGCGTCAAACTTGGTATGGGAGTCGAACAGCTTGTTGCCGCAGCAGATGCAGTGGTAGCTGCCATCGGCCCAGAACTGCTCGTATTTGCCGGTGAAAGGTCGCTCGGTGGCTGCGTGGCGCGTGACCTGGAAGGCCGCCGCTTCGGCACCCTTGTCCTGCAACAGGGCTTGCCATTCTTGGTCGGATTTCTGGACAGGAAAGCTCATGATGAACAGCTGATTTCAATCGAGGAAGCCCAGTCGGGCGGGAAGCCGGCCCAGTCGGCGTGGTCCGGGTGCGAGTCATAAGGCGTCTGCAACACGGCCAGCATCTGCTGCACCGGGGCGAAGTCACCGGCCTGGGCGGCACGAATCACGGTCTCGCCCAGATGGTTGCGCAGCACAAAGCGCGGATTGGATTTTTGCATCAAATCGACGGTCTGTGCTTTGTCCACTTGCGCTAGCTGCTCTGAATAAGTGAGTGACCAGGCATCAAAGCTGGCGCGATCCAGAATGATGTCACGCAGTGGCTCAAAGTCGATTTCCGTTTCCTGCCTTTGTGCAACAGCATCGGTCAGGCGGCTGAAAAAGATGGTGTAGTCCACCTTGTTGTCGGCCAGGATCTGCAGCAGCGGGTTGACCAGCTGCGCAAAGCGGCCTTCGGTGGCAGGCGTGCCGGCCTCGTTTTCGGGCAGGCCCAGCTTGGCCAGCATCTGGCGCGCATAGGTGGCGGGGAAGACGGTCTTGTACGACTCCAGAGCGGAGATTGTCAGCTCTTCGTCGCCAATCAGCGGCAGCAGGGCCTGGCCCAGGCAATACAGATTCCAGTAGGCCACCTGGGGCTGGCGGTTAAAGGCATAGCGGCCCTGGCTGTCGCTGTGGTTGCAGATATGGCCTGGGTCGAAGGCGTCGAGAAACTGGAAGGGGCCGTAGTCGATGGTCAGGCCCAGAATGCTCATATTGTCGGTATTCATCACACCATGGCAAAAGCCCACGCCTTGCCACTGGGCCATCAGTCGGGCAGTGCGCTCGCTTACGGCCTGCAGAAAATTGGCGTAGGGATTGCCGTTCAGTGCAACGGCCGTGCGGCATTCCGGGTAATGCTGGTCTATGACCAGATCGGCCAGGGCTTTAAGTTCGGTCTGCATGTCGCGCGCGGCGAAATGCTCGAAATGGCCGAAGCGGATGAAGCTCTCGGCCACACGGGTCACGACGGCGGCAGTTTCCATGGTCTCGCGCGCCACGGGCAGGGGCGAGCCCGTCAGCGCCAGCGCTCGCGTGGTGGGAATGCCCAGGGCTGCCATGGCTTCGCTGCAGAGAAATTCGCGAATCGACGAGCGCAGCACGGCCCGGCCGTCGCCCATGCGTGAATAGGGGGTGCGGCCAGCGCCCTTGAGCTGGACTTCCAAGCCCTGCTCAGTCTCGCCCAACAGGATGGCACGGCCGTCGCCAAGCTGGCCGGCCCAGACGCCGAACTGGTGACCGCTATACACAGTGGCCAGCGGCTTGCTGCCGCCGTTGCCATGGCCGGAGACGGCATTGCCGCTGAGGATTTGCAGCGCTTCGGCGCTGTGCAGCCATTCGGTGTTCAAACCCATCCAGCGGGCCGTGCTGACGCTGGCTGCAATCCAGTGCGGCTCTGGCACGGGCGTGGGTTGGAGATAGGTGAAAAAAGCCGGGCCCAGAGCTTCGAAGCGGCCGGGCTTGCGCCATTGCGGGGCAGGGGATTCGCTCATGCAATCATTGTGCTTGAGCAGCATCAAGGACAGGGTTTGCAGGGTTGTTGAGCCGGTTTCCGTTGGAGAGCAGCCTAGGTTTTTCCCTGAGTGCGCGCACATCGTTCAGAGGGAGGATGCAGACAAAGGTCGCCAAGGTTACGCATTGGTGACAGTCCTCAGATGACGGCCTGGAAGCCCGCGCTAGGATGCTTCCCGATCATCACAACGATATCCAGGAGACTGCCAATGTTGGGTCTGATGCAAAGCCAGCCGCTGTTGATTTCTTCCCTGATCGAGTTTGCCGCGCGCAACCATGCCGATGGAGAGATAGTCTCCCGCCGTGTGGAAGGCGATATCCACCGCTATACCTACAAGGATCTGGCGGCGCGCTCGCGTCAGCTTGCCAACAAGCTCGATGCCATGGGCCTGGTGCAGGGCGAGCGCGTGGCCAGCCTGGCCTGGAATGGCTATCGCCACATGGAGATGTATTTTGGTGTCAGCGGCTCGGGCCGGGTGCTGCACACCATCAACCCGCGCTTGCATCCCGAGCAGGTCGCATGGATCGTCAATCACGCCGAAGACAAGGTGCTGTGCTTTGACCTGACCTTTTTGCCCATCATCCAGGCCGTGCATGCCAAATGCCCGCAGGTACAGCAATGGGTGGTGCTCTGCGATACAGACCGGCTGCCGGCAGACAGCGGCATTCCAGGCCTCGTCAGCTACGAGAGCTGGATTGCGGGCCAGTCCGATCAATACCGCTGGCCGCAGTTCGACGAGAACACCGCATCCAGCATGTGCTACACCAGCGGCACCACGGGCAACCCCAAGGCCGTGCTCTACAGCCACCGCTCCAGCACGCTGCACGCTTATGCCGCAGCGCTGCCCGATGTGATGTGCCTGTCGGCCCGTGATTCGGTGCTGCCTGTGGTCCCCATGTTCCACGTCAATGCCTGGGGCCTGCCATATTCGGCGGCGCTCACGGGCTGCAAGATGGTCTTTCCGGGCCCGGCGCTCGATGGAAAGTCGGTCTACGAGCTGATCGAGTCGGAGGGCGTGACCTTTGCTGCTGGCGTGCCCACCGTCTGGCAGATGCTGCTTGGCTATATGAAGCCAGGCGGCCTGCGTTTTTCCAAGCTCAATCGCACGGTGATCGGCGGTTCCGCCTGCCCGCCAGCCATGATCACCGCCTTCCAGGACGACTACGGCGTGGAGGTGCTGCACGCATGGGGCATGACGGAGATGAGCCCGCTGGGCACGCTGTGCACGCTCAAGAACAAGCATCTGGAACTGCCCAAGGAAGAGCAGATGAAGATCCGGCAGAAGCAGGGGCGCGCGATCTATGGTGTGGAGATGAAGATCGTCAACGACGCCGGCGACGAGCAGCCCTGGGATGGCAAGAGCTATGGCGACCTGCTGGTGCGCGGCCCCTGGATCATCGACAGCTATTACAAAGGCAGCGGCAACCCCCTGGTGCGCGGGGCCGACGGCCACGGTTGGTTCCCGACGGGGGATGTGGCGACGATAGATCCCGACGGCTATATGCAGATCACCGACCGCAGCAAGGATGTGATCAAGTCCGGCGGCGAATGGATCAGCTCCATCGATATTGAAAACATCGCCATGGCCAACCCGGCCGTGGCCATGGCTGCCTGCATAGGCATGCCGCATCCCAAGTGGGACGAGCGCCCCATCGTGGCCGTGGTCAAGAAGCCCGGTGCGGAAATCACGCGCGAGGAGTTGCTGAAGTTCTACGAGGGCAAGACGGCCAAGTGGCAGATTCCCGATGATGTGGTGTTTGTGGACGCTATTCCGATCGGTGCCACAGGCAAGATGCTCAAGACCCGTCTGCGCGAGGAACTCAAGGACTACCAACTGCCCACGGCGGTCTGAACGTCCCCCGGCCAGGCCGGAGCAAAGCCATCATCGTGAGATGATGGCTTTTTTGCCTGTGCCTTTTCTGGCGCCATTGCTTGACATCCATGCCTTCAGCTCCCGGTTTTTGCGACTGCTCGTCACTCTTGATATCGGATGGTGGTCGTGCCCACGACTTGCCGCGACGCCAGCTTCTCGGAGCCGCCTTGCTAGGCGGACTGGGTACATGGAGTCTTCCTGCAGCAGCCTGTGGGCCAGAGGCTGTCGCCCAGGCTGCACCGCGCAATGTGTGTCTGGAGTGCCTGGCACGTCGGGCGCAGCAGCGCTCAGCCTTTGTGAACAAGGAGTTGCCATGAGCGCCGGGCCGCTCTGGCCGCAAACAAGACCTGCACGCAAGAGCTGGCCTCTGCGCTGGTCGCAGCTCGTCTCGACTGGTAAGCCAACAGGCAAGCCCTTGCAGCTGTATCTGTTGCTGGATGCGGCGCAGAACAGTGACTTGTTGGTGCAGGTGCCGCAAAGCGGTGCCGAGGCCTTGTTTGCGTTCACACGCGCGAGCAAGGAGGGCAAGCTCAGCCCCTGGTTGGTACACCTTGGCAGCACTGCTCAGGCCTTGAAAATGCCGCAGCAGAATTTTCTCGACGCCGTGCTCGATGTGGTGCAGGCCTGCCCTTGCGCCAGCTTGCTGGCGAGCGAGTGCGAGATGCCGGTGCTGCTGGCCCATCTGCGCCTGGCCATGGATCCAAGACTGCCTGGCGGCGACGGCAGCTATCTTGCCTTATGGGACCCCGCCGTGCTGGCGGCCTTGCTCGGGCAAAGCGATCCGGACACGCGAACCGCCATCGAACCCGTGCTGCGCCCTGCCCAGTGCCTGGCCTTGCTGGGTCCGGTTGCACGCTGGTGGTGCTGGAGCCGATCGGGCCGGTTGCATGAATATGCGGTGGCTGATTTTGCCGGGCCTGCGGCGCCCCTGCCGCTTCAATTCAGCACCGCTCAGGTCGATGCGTTGGTAAAGGGCAATGTGCCCGATTTGCTGATCTATTACCTGAATCTGAACCAGGTCCATCTGCGCGACAGATTGCCGCCGCTGGCAATGCATTGGTTTGCGCGTCAGCAACTGGAGTTTGCGCGCCGCCATGGGCTTGCTGGTACGCGCGACCTGCTCAGCTATCTGTGTCTGGCGCTGATTGCAGGAGCACGCTTTGATCAATTGCCCGGAGTGGTCGAACTGCTGGCCAGGGTCAAGGCCGGCAGGCTGAGTTTTGACGAGTTGATGCGCGATATAGGACCGCATCTGGAGGGCAGGGAACTGCCGGAACCGCAGGTGCTGACCAGCTCCAGCGGCCTGCCGCTGACGGAAAGCCAGTTGCCGCTCTAGGCCGCTGAATCAGATAAGTCTCTGCATTTTTATAGGCGGGCGCCAGCAGCTATTGTTTTGGGAGCTTCGGCCTGAGGTAAACCCTGCAGTCGCCAAAGTGATATGCGCTAGGGCAACCCCCAGGCCGCAGGCGCTGGCTTGCCCTTTAGTCTGGGCGTCGCTCATAACCACCAACGGAGACGCTCTATGAAGTTTGCAATCAAGGCTTTGACAGCATCGGTGATCCTGGCGTGCGCGGGGAGTGCGATGGCGCAGAAGGGTGAGACCGTCAAGGTCGCCTGGATTGACCCGCTCTCGGGCCTGATGGCAGCGCTGGGATCCAATCAGCTCAAAAGCCTGCAGTACGTGGCCGAGGAAATCAACAAGAGCAGTGCTTCGGGGGTGAAGTTCGAAATCATCGGCATCGACAACAAGCTCAGCCCGCAGGAGACCACAGCCGCGCTGCGCTCGGCCATGGATCAGGGCGTGCGCTATGTGTTCCAGGGTAACGGCTCGGGCCCGGCGCTGGCCATCATGGATGCGCTGGAAAAGCACAATGCACGTAACAAGGGCAAGGAGGTCGTGTTCCTCAACTATGCGGCGGTGGACCCGGACCTGACCAACAGCAAGTGCAGCTACTGGCATTTCCGCCTCGATGCCGATACCTCCATGAAGATGGAGGCCTTGACCACATATATGAAGGACGTGCCTGAGGTCAAGAAGGTCTATCTGATCAACCAGAACTACTCGCATGGCCAGCAGGTGTCCAAGTTTGCCAAGGAGATGCTCAAGCGCAAACGCCCCGATGTTGAAATCGTGGGTGACGACTTCTCTCCTCTGGCTCAGGTGCGCGACTTTGCGCCCTATGTGGCCAAGATCAAGCAGTCGGGCGCCGATACGGTGATCACCGGCAACTGGGGCTCGGACCTGGCGCTGCTCATCAAGGCCGCCAACGATGCTGGCCTGAACAACGTCAAGTTCTACACCTATTACGCCATTGCCACGGGCGCGCCCACGGCCATGGGGGCGGCGGCGGCAGGCAAGGTCTATATGGTGGGCTACGGCCACCTGAACATGCCCGGCGCCATGGACAAGATCGTCAAGGGCTTCAAGGCCAAGGTCAACGAGGATATGTACACCGGTACCGTGTACACGGGGCTGAACATGCTCGACCAGGCTTTTGCAAAAGCCAAGACCACCGACCCGGTCAAGGTCGCCGCGACCATGGAGGGCATGAAGTTCCAGAACTACAACGGCGAGGTCGAGATGCGCAAGACCGATCACCAGCTGCAGCAGGGCCTGTACATCGCGCGATGGGAGAAGGCCGGCGGCAAATACCCCATGGACTCGGAGAACACGGGTTATACCTTTGCGCCCGTGAAGTACTTCGAGCCCTATGTGGCCAGCACCCCCACCAGTTGCCAGATGAAACGCCCCTCCTGAGCGGGGGAGGCGGGATCGATATTCGGGGCGCCCTGGTGGCGTCCTTTTTTATTCCCGGGTTTCATTCGCCTGCAAGTGCGAGCAGCTGTCGCACAAGTGTCGCCAACTGCCGCGAATCGGCCTTGGAAGTCGCATGCGTGATAGTTACTAAGGCTTTCCCCAGCGGGAAAAAGTCTACCGACCGGTAGATTGGCGGCAGTCGCTAGCAAAAACAATGAAAGGAGACAAGTATGAAATGGGTTATGCGTGCGGTGGCCCTCTCGGCTATGGCTGTGAGTGCAGGTGGTGCATGGGCTCAGAAGGGTGAAACCGTCAAGGTCGCCTGGATTGATCCCTTGTCGGGTCTGATGGCTGCCGTGGGAACGAATCAGCTCAAGACTTTTCAGCTGCTGGCGGAAGAGTTCAACAAGAAAAATGCCTCGGGCGTGAAGTTCGAGGTCGTGGCGCTGGACAACAAGCTCAGCCCGCAGGAGACCACGGCCGCGCTGCGCTCGGCCATGGATCAGGGCGTGCGCTATGTGACTCAGGGCAATGGCTCGGGACCGGCGCTGGCCATCATGGATGCGCTGGAAAAGCACAACAATCGCAACAAGGGCAAGGAGCTGCTCTATCTGAACTACGCTGCGGTGGATCCCGATCTCACCAACAGCAAGTGCAGCTACTGGCATTTCCGTCTCGATGCCGATACCTCCATGAAGATGGAGGCATTGACCACATTCATGAAGGACGATGCCGAGGTCAAGAAGGTCTATCTGATCAACCAGAACTACGGCCATGGCCAGCAGGTGTCCAAATACGCCAAGGACCTGCTCAAGAAAAAGCGCCCCGATGTGCAGATCGTGGGTGATGACTTCTCTCCTCTGGCCCAGGTGCGCGACTTTGCGCCCTATGTGGCCAAGATCAAGCAGTCTGGGGCCGATACGGTGATCACCGGCAACTGGGGAGCGGATCTGTCGCTGCTGCTCAAGGCTGCCAATGATGCGGGGATGAACAATGTCAAGTTCTATACCTACTATGCCTTCGGTCCTGGGGGGCCCACCGCCATGGGCGCAGCGTCCGAGGGCAAGGTCTATACCGTGACTTATGGGCACTACAACATGGGTGCGCCGATTCAGGCGAGCATGGAAAGCTTCAAGAAGAAGTTCAACGATGACCTGACGCAAAGCTCCATCTACCATGTATTCGCCTTGCTGGATGCAGCTTTTGTCAAGACAGGCTCCACCGACCCGGTCAAGGTTGCGGCGGCACTCGAGGGCATGAAGCTGAAAAGCTTCAACGGCGATGTCGAGATGCGCAAGAGCGACCACCAGTTGCAGCAAGGCCTGTATATCTCCAAGTGGCAGAAGGCTGGCGGCAAGTTCCCCTATGACGCGGAAAACACAGGTTACACCTTCGCCCCCGTGAAGTACTACGAGCCCTATGTGGCCAGCACGCCCACCAGTTGCCAGATGAAGCGTCCGTCCTGAGTCAGGCTCACTCTCCCTCGTGCTGCAGCATCCGTACCCACAAGAACGCATAACAGGTGCAGTGCTGCAGCAGTCTTTTTGCTCATGAGAACAAGGCAAGTCGATGACGCCTGAATTTTTCACCATATCGATGCTCAACGGTGTGAGCTACGGGCTGCTGCTCTTCATGCTCAGCTCAGGCCTGACGCTGATCTTCAGCATGATGGGCGTGCTGAATTTCGCTCACACCAGTTTCTACATGCTGGGTGCGTACTTCGCATACACGCTCAGCGGCATCATCGGGTTCTGGCCCGCGCTCTTTCTCTGCCCCGTGCTGGTGGGCGTGCTGGGGGCGCTGTTCGAGCGCTACAGCCTGCGCCGCGTGCACAAATATGGCCATGTGCCCGAGTTGCTGGTGACTTTTGGCCTGTCCTATCTGATTCTCGAGGTGGTGCAGCTGGTATGGGGGCGGGGCACTGTGCCTTATGCGCTGCCGTCGGCGCTGCAGGGGCCGCTGTTTACCTTGTATGGCACACAGTTCCCCAAGTCGCGCTCCTTTGTGATGCTGGTGGCGCTGCTGATGCTGGTGGCCGTCTGGCTGCTGCTGACGCGCACACGCATCGGCCTGGTGATTCAGGCCGCGCTCAAGAACCCCGAAATGGTGGAGGCGCTGGGCCACAACGTGCCGCGTGTCTTCATGCTGGTGTTTGGCGGTGGCTGCGCGCTGGCCGGCCTGGCCGGCGTGATCGGCGGCAACACCTATGTGACCGAGCCAGCCATGGCGGCCTCCGTGGGCTCCATCATTTTCGTGGTGGTGGTGGTCGGCGGCATGGGTTCGCTGGCCGGGGCTTTCGTGGCCTCGCTGCTGATCGGTGTGGTGCAGACCTTTGCCGTGGCGCTGGACTGGTCTCTGGCCGGCCTGTTTACCTCCATGGGCCATCAGGTCAATGAGTCCACCTTCGGCTGGCCCGTGCTGCGGCTGACGCTGTCGCAGGTCGCGCCGATCCTGCCTTACCTGTTCCTGGTGCTGATTCTGATCTTCCGCCCCAAGGGCTTGCTGGGTACCAGAGGGGATTGAGCCATGTCTTCGATTGCAAAAACATCCATGAATTCTTCTGCTGCCGACAAAGCTCGGTCCCAGGGACATTACCGCTTCAAGCCCTTGAACATAGGGCGAATTCTGGTCTGGGGCCTGTTTGCGCTGGCGCTGATCGTGGCACCGCTGATCTTCACCAGCTCGCTGGCTCTGACCATGCTCAGCCAGATCGGCTATCTGATCATCATCTGCCTGTCCTACAACATCCTGCTGGGGCAGGGCGGCATGCTGAGCTTCGGTCATGCGGTCTATACCGGCCTGGGGTCGTTTCTGGCCATTCATGCCATGAACAAGGCTGCTGCAGGCGAGATGGCAATTCCGCTGGTGCTGATTCCCGTTGTGGGTGGCCTGGCGGGCATGTTCTTCGCTGCGCTTTTCGGCTATGTGACGACCAAGAAATCCGGCACCACCTTTGCCATGATCACCATGGGTCTAGGTGAGCTGGTGGCATCCATGGCGCTGATGTTTCCCGAGTTCTTCGGCGGCGAGGGCGGCATCACCACGGACCGGGTCTACAGCAAGTTCTTCGGGCTGGATTTCGGCTCGGGCCTGCAGGTGTACTACCTGATTGCCGTGTATTGCTTTGTCTGCACGGCTGCCATGTTTGCCTTCACTGGCACGCCGCTGGGACGCATGCTGAACGCCGTGCGCGACAACCCCGAGCGTGTCGAGTTCGTGGGCTACAACACCCAGCGCGTGCGCTACTTCGCTTTCATCATTGCAGGCTTTTTTGCCGGCATTGGTGGCGGGTTGACGGCCATCAATTTCGAGATCATCACGGCCATGGATAGCGTCAGCGTGGTGCGCTCGGGAGGCTATCTGCTGTTCACCTTCCTGGGCGGTGCCACCTTCTTCTTCGGCCCCATCATCGGTGCCGTGCTGCTGGTGCTGGCATCGGTGCTGCTGTCTGAGCTGACCAAGGCCTGGCTGCTGTATCTGGGCCTGGTGTTCCTGCTCATGGTCATGTATGCCCCTGGCGGTGTGGCCAGCTTGATCATGATGAATCTGCGTGTGGCCAAGTTCGGGCATTTCAAGCGCCTGCTGATGCCCTATCTGGGCATTCTGGCGGCGGGCATCGTGACGGTGATCGGTGCCGCCTCGCTGATCGAGATGATCTATCACATGCAGCTCAATGCGGCTCTGGGGCCCAAGGTGCCGTTCATGGGAACCGAGCTGGACACCAGTGCTGCTGCCACCTGGACAGTGGCAATTGTGGTGTTCGTGGTGGGCCTGGGCCTGCTGGAGGGCGTGCGCCGACTGACGGCCCGTCGCTGGGGCCGCATACAGGAAGCGATCGAAGAAAGCATCAAGAAAGGGGAGGGCTGAACCATGTCCAGCATCGCCATCCATCAACCGGCTGCGCAAGCTGTGCAGCAGTCTGCTCATGCGCTGGAGCTGCGCGATCTGCGCAAAAGCTTCGGCAAGACAGAAATCATTCGCGGCGCCAATCTGGCGGTCAATGCGGGCGAGCGCGTCGCCATCATCGGCCCCAACGGTGCGGGCAAGAGCACGTTGTTCAATCTGATCAGCGGCCGCTTCGAGCCCAGCAGTGGCGAGGTGCTGCTGCACGGCCAGCGCATTGACGGCAAAAAGCCTTTCGAGATCAATCGCATGGGGCTGTCGCGCAGCTTTCAGATCACGAATATCTTTCCCAAGCTTTCGGTGTTTGAAAACCTGCGCTGCAGCGTGCTCTGGAGCCTGGGCTACCGCTACAGCTTCTGGCGTTTTCTCTCCAATTTGCACGACGCCAACGAACGTGCCAACGAGCTGATGGAGATGATCGGCCTGCACCGCAAGCGCGACACGCTCGCGGTGAACCTGACCTATGCCGAGCAGCGCGCTCTGGAGATCGGTATCACCATCGGCGGCGGTGCCAGCGTCATCTTGCTGGACGAACCCACGGCAGGCATGAGCAACAGCGAAACCGCACATTTCATACAGCTGATCAAGAAAGTCACCGAAGGCAAGACGCTGCTGACCGTGGAGCACGACATGGGCGTGGTCTTCGGGCTGGCGGACAAGATTGCCGTGGTGGTCTATGGCGAGGTCATCGCCTATGACACGCCCGAAGCCGTGCGTGCCAACGCCAGAGTGCAAGAAGCATATCTGGGATCTTCCGTCGCAGACCAACAAGCAGGAGCGCATTGAGATGCTGAAGATCAACGATTTGCATGCCTACTACGGCAAAAGCCATGTGCTGCATGGCGTGGACTTCGAGGTCCATGCCGGCGAGATCGTGGCCTTGCTGGGGCGCAACGGCTCGGGCCGCTCCACCACAGCCAAGGCCATCATGGGACTGGTGCACTGGGAGGGGGCACTGGACTGGAAAGGCAAGAACCTGCATGGCAAGAAAGCCTACGAGGTGGCCCACCTGGGTATCGGCTATGTGCCCGAAAGCCGCGATGTCTTCCCCAATTTGACCGTGCATCAGAACCTGATGCTGGGCCAGAAAGGCAAGGGCAAAGGCAGTCGCTGGGGTTTTGACGACATGTATGCCATGTTTCCCCGCCTCAAGGAACGTCAGCACACCGAGGCCGGCGTGATGTCGGGCGGCGAGCAGCAGATGCTCACGCTCTGCCGCACGCTGATGGGTGACCCGGATCTCATCATCATCGACGAACCCACGGAAGGGCTGGCACCCAAGATCGTGGAGCTGGTGGGTGAATACCTCAAGAAGATCAAGGATCGTGGCGTGTCCGTGCTGCTGATCGAGCAAAAGCTGACCATCGCCATGAATATCTCGGACCGGGCGCTGGTCATGGGCCACGGGCATATTGTTTTTGACGGAACTCCCGAAACCCTCAGAGCGAACGAAAAGGTTCGCAAGGAGTGGCTGGAGGTTTGAGCTGACACACCCCTTGAGCGGCTTTGCCGCTTCCCCCTCTCTCGCTTTGCGGGAGGGGGACGACATCCTTGCCGCGGGGCGGTGGGGCCGCCCAGGCCCTTGCTTGCTGTCTCTGACATGAGGTGCGCTCATTCTGTGAGCTGTCTCGCTCAGGACAAGCATCAGTTGCGCAACGCAGCAAAATTCGGAAAATAAAAAACGCACGACCGTTCTTTTCTATTTATTGAACAGGGGACAACAGCATGACTGCTGAATACAAAGTGGACGGAGCCATCGCCGTCATTACCTTGAACAACCCGCCGGTCAACGGCCTGGGTCTGGCCACCAGACGAGGTGTGGTTGAGGGTTTGCGCCAGGCTCTGGCGGATGACGCCGTCAAGGCCATCGTCATTACTGGCGCCGGCAAGGCCTTCTCGGGCGGAGCCGATATCACCGAGTTCGGCAAGGAAGATGCCTACCGCGAGCCGCATCTGATTTCGGTCATCCAGCAACTGGACCTGTCGACCAAGCCTGTGATCGCCGCGATCCACAGCGTCTGCATGGGGGGCGGGCTGGAGCTGGCGCTGGGCTGCCATTACCGCATTGCGGCTCCCGGCACGGCCGTGGCGCTGCCCGAGGTCAAGCTGGGCCTTCTGCCAGGCGCCGGCGGCACCCAGCGCCTGCCGCGCGTACTGGGTGTGGAAGCCGCACTCAATATGATTGTCAGCGGCGAGACCGTGATGAGCGAAATGCTGGCCATGCTGCCTGGCCAGAAGCTGTTCAGCAAGATGTCTGCTTCGGCCGAGACGCTGCTGGCCGAGGCCAAGGCCTTGGCGCTGGAGGTCGCCGATGTCCGCCCGCTGCCGCGTGTGCGCGATCTGTCCTGCAAGCATCCCCAGGGCGAGGCCTATTTCGAGTTCGCCGCCACCATGGTGCAGGGCATGTCCAAGAACTTCCCAGCTCCCCTGCGCTGCCTGGAAGCCGTCAAGAATGCCACGACCAAGAAATTCGACGATGGCATGGTGGCCGAGCGCGAAGCCTTCATGCAACTGATGATGACGCCCGAGTCGCGTTCGCTGCGTCATCTGTTCATGGCCGAGCGTGCCGCCTCCAAGATCCCCGACGTGCCTGGCGATACACCGGTGCGCGAGATCCGGACCGTGGGTGTGATCGGTGCCGGCACCATGGGCGGCGGCATTTCCATGAACTTCCTCAATGCGGGCATTCCCGTCACGATTCTAGAGACCAAGCAGGAAGCCCTGGATCGCGGCGTGGCGACCATCCGCAAGAACTACGAGGCCCAGGTCAAAAAGGGCAAGCTCTCCGAGCAGAAGTACGAGCAGCGCATGGCGTTGCTCAGCACCACGCTCAACTATGGCGATCTGAAGAATGCCGACCTCATCATCGAGGCCGTGTTCGAGGAGCTGGGCGTGAAGGAGCAGGTCTTCAAGCAGCTCGATGAAGTGGCCAAGCCTGGCGCGATTCTGGCGTCCAACACTTCGACCCTGGATGTGGACAAGATCGCCGCCTTCACCAAGCGTCCGCAGGACGTGGTGGGCATGCATTTCTTCAGTCCCGCCAATGTGATGAAGCTGCTGGAAGTGGTGCGCGGCAAGGCCACGGCCAAGGATGTGCTGGCCACGGTGATGAAGGTGGGCAAGAAGATCAAGAAGACGGCCGTGGTCTCCGGCGTCTGCGACGGCTTCATCGGCAATCGCATGATCGAGCAGTACTCCCGCCAGGCCGGCTTCCTGCTGGACGAAGGTGCATCGCCACAGCAGGTGGACAAGGCCATCGAGAAGTTCGGCTTTGCCATGGGCCCGTTCCGCATGGGTGATCTGGCGGGTAACGATATCGGCTGGGCCATCCGCAAGCGTCGCTATGTCGAGAAGCCCGATATGAAGTACAGCGCCAGTGCGGACCGTCTGTGCGAGCTGGGTCGCTTCGGCCAGAAGACCGGTGCAGGCTGGTATGACTATGTGCCCGGCAAGCGCGATGCCATTCCTTCGGAGGTGGTGGCCAAGATGCTCGACGAGCATCGCAAGAGCCTGGGTATCACGCCGCGCAAGATCTCCGACGAGGAAATCGTGCAGCGCCTGGTCTATGCGCTGGTCAACGAAGGCGCTCAGATTCTGGAAGACGGTATTGCCAGCAAGTCCGGCGATATCGACATGGTGTATCTGACCGGTTATGGCTTTCCGCTGTGGCGCGGCGGTCCCATGCACTATGCGGGCGAGGTCGGCCTGTTCAACGTGGTTCAGGCCATGGGCCGCTTTGCCCAGAACCCCAACGACGATGCCAAGTTCTGGCAGCCCGCACCGCTGCTGGCCAAGCTGGCCGCCGAAGGCAAGCAGTTCAGCTAGGCGCGGACGATTTGCCACGAAACACCCAGAATCAAAGGACAGAACATGACATCCGCAGTGATTGTTTCTACCGCGCGCACTCCGCTGGCCAAGAGCTGGAAGGGCGCTTTCAACATGACTTACGGCCCCACCATGGGCGCCCACGCCGTCAAGGCGGCCGTGGAGCGCGCAGGCATTGAGGGCGCCGAGGTCGAGGACGTGATCATGGGCATGTCCCTGCCCGAAGGCACGACAGGCGGTAACGTCGCTCGTCTGATTGCCATCCGTGCAGGCCTGCCGGTCACGACATCGGGGCTGACCATCAACCGCTTCTGTTCCTCGGGACTGCAGGCGATCGCGCTGGCCTCCCAGCGCATCATCGCGGGCGAGAACGATGTGCTGGTGGCGGGCGGCCTGGAGAGCATCTCCTGCGTGCAGCCCCACCTGAATCCGCATATGGCCTTCGATCCCGAGCTGACGGCCATGAAGCCCGAGATCTACTGGAATATGCTGCAGACTGCCGAGCAGGTGGCCAAGCGCTACAACATCAGCCGCGATGCCCAGGATGAGTACGGCGCCTCCAGCCAGCAGAAAGCGGCTGCGGCACAGGCGGCCGGTCTGTTCGAAGCCGAGATCGCCCCCATGAAAACCGTCATGGGCGTGGCCGACAAGGTGCGCGGCCTGATCACCAAGGAGGTGACCGTCAGCAAGGATGAGGGCATTCGTGAGGGAACGACCAAGGAAGGCATTAGCGGCCTGCGCAGTGCGCTGCCTGGCGGCGTAGTCACAGCCGGCAATGCCAGCCAGTTCTCCGACGGCGCCGGTGCCTGCGCCATAGTCAGCGAAGCCTATGCATCGCGCAAGGGTCTGCAGCCCCTGGGTCGCTTCCTGGGCTTTGCCGTGGCTGGCTGCGAGCCCGACGAAATGGGCATCGGCCCCATCTATGCCATTCCCAAGGTACTCAAGAAGCTGGGTCTGTCGATCAATGACATCGACCTCTGGGAGCTCAACGAAGCCTTTGCCGTGCAGGTCATCTACTGCCGCGACAAGCTGGGTATTCCGGCCGACCGCCTCAACGTCAACGGCGGTGCGATTGCCGTGGGCCACCCCTATGGCGTCTCGGGCCAGCGCCTGACGGGCCATGCACTGATCGAAGGCAAGCGCCGTGGTGCCAAGCGCGTCTGCGTGACCATGTGCATTGGTGGCGGTATGGGCGCAGCGGGCGTGTTTGAAGTGCTGTAAGCACGGCTTCAGCCAAGCCGCCTTCTGGCCACCTTGGGGTAGGGGCTGGAGGCGGCTTTTTTCTCCTCTGGATATATGAAATTGATAGCTTCAAGCGCTTTACCCATAAGCGATAAAGCCTGCTTTGATAGGTAATCTATGCGCCTGCGTTCCACCATTGACTTTCTGCTCTACGACTGGCTGCAGGCCGAAGGCCTGACCAGCCGTCCCCGCTTTGCCGATCATTCGCGTGATACTTTCGATGCGGTGATGGATACCTGCGAGCGCATCGCGCGCGAGAAATATGCGCCCTTCAACCGCACGGTGGACTTGCAGGAGCCGCAGTTCGATGGCGAGAAGGTCATCCTGCCTCAATGCACCTACGAAGCCCGCGAGGCCTATGCCGAATCGGGCATGCTCAGCGCGGCCCAGGACTACGAGATGGGCGGCATGCAGCTGCCCTATACCGTGGAGGCGGCGGCCAACTGCTTTTTCGCGGCGGCCTCGATCAGCATCGGCTCGAACATGCTGACCTCGGGCAATGCCAACGCCATCATGGCCCATGGCAGCGAGCGGCAGAAAAAAGTCTTTGCCGCCAATGAGTTCAATGGTCGCTGGGCCGGCACCATGGCCTTGTCCGAGCCGCAGGCGGGCTCGTCGCTGTCGGACATCGCCACGCGCGCGGAACCCGATGGCATCGAGCATGAGAGTGACGCGCTGGGGCCGCGCTATCGGCTCAAGGGCAACAAGATGTGGATCAGCTCGGGCGACCACGAAATGACCGAGAACATCGTGCATCTGGTGCTGGCCAAGATTCCCGGTGCCGATGGCAAGACCATTGCCGGCGTGAAGGGCATTTCGCTGTTCATCGTGCCCAAAAAGCTGGTCGATGCCGAAGGCCGGCTGACCGGCGAGCGCAACGATGTGGCCCTGGCAGGCCTCAATCACAAGCTGGGCTGGCGGGGCACGACCAATACCTTGCTCAATTTCGGCGAGGGCAAATACCCTGTGCGCGGTCAGCATGGTGGCGGCCTGGACGGCCGCGGCGCGGGTGCGATCGGCTATCTGGTCGGCAAGCCCGGCGAGGGCCTCAAATGCATGTTCCACATGATGAACGAGGCGCGCATTTCCATCGGCATGGCGGCCTCCATGCTGGGCATGGCCGGTTATCACGCCAGTCTCGAATATGCGCAAAGCCGCCCACAGGGCAGGCCCATAGGCGAGGGCGGCAAGGATGCGAGCAAGCCGCAGTCGCGCATCATCGAGCATGCCGACGTCAAACGCATGCTGCTGGCGCAGAAGGCCTATTGCGAAGGTGCGCTGGCCTTGAACCTGCTGTGCGCCAGATTGGTGGACGAGCAGTACACGGGCGAAGCACAGCAGGCAGCAGAAGCCAGACTGTTGCTGGAGGTGCTGACGCCGGTGGCCAAGAGCTGGCCCAGCGAGTTCTGCCTGGAGGCCAATTCGCTGGCCATCCAGATCCATGGCGGCTATGGCTATACGCGCGATTTCGCGGTCGAGCAGTACTGGCGCGACAACCGTCTGAACATGATTCACGAGGGCACGCACGGCATACAGGCCATGGACCTGCTGGGCCGCAAGGTTGTCATGGATGGCGGCAAGGGGCTGCAACTGCTAGCTGCACGCATCAATGCCACCATCCAGCGTGCCATGCAGCATGAGAAGCTGGGCACCTATGCCAACCAGCTGGCGCGTGCGCTGGCCGATGTTGGATCAACCACCAAGGCGGCCTGGGCCACGGGCAATCCGCAGGAGGCACTGGCCAATGCCGTGCCCTATATGCAGGCCTTCGGTCATCTGGTGCTGGCCTGGATCTGGCTGGATGTGGCGCTGGCCGTGCTGGCCATGGACAAGGATCTGGCAATTGCCGCCCACCGCGGCAGCATGGCCGCGCAGCGCTACTTCTTCCATTACGAGCTGCCGCGTATCGGCGCCTGGCTGCAGGTGGTCAAGGCGCGCGACATGACCTGTGCAGGGATGGAGGAAGAGGCGTTCTGAGCCTCGCAGCGCTGCAAAAAGGCCCGCGTCAGCGGGCCTTTTTCATGGAGCAGGTTCAGCTCAGGGCTTTTCGCAGTTGCCGCTCATACCCACCATGCCGGACAGCTTTTGAAGGCTGGAGCGCTGTTTCAGGCAGTCCTGATAGCTCGCTTCGGCGGCTTTCTGCTGTGCTATTTGAGTGGCTTTGGTGCGTTCGGCGCGCAGCTGGGCGATGCGTTCGCGAATCTGCGGCATCAGTGCAGTGGCGGCCTTCTCGCCTTCCACAATCGCATGGCTGCGCTGCGCGAAGTCGGCCGGGCCGATGTCCAGCACCTTCGGACGAATGATGATGTCGGCACGCGCCAGCTCGGCCTGGCCCAGCTTCTGACCCATGATGGCAATCGACTGATTGAGCGCTCCCAGCATATTGGCGGGGGTCTTGCCGCTGGCCTTGTTGGAGATGTCCACGGCGATCACGATGTCGGCCCCCAGATTGCGCACGGCATCCACCGGCACGGGGCTGACAATGCCGCCGTCCACATAGTGGTGCTTGCCGATGGTGACGGGCTGGAACACGCCGGGCACGCTGCTGGAGGCGCGCACGGCCTGGCCTACATTGCCACGTGCGAACACGGTGCGTTCACCGTCTTCCAGGCGCGTGGAAACCGCAACAAAAGGCTTGGCCATCTGCTCCAGTGGTTTGCGGCGGACTTGTTCATTCACATAGTCCTCAAGCTTCTGGCCCAGCACCAGGCCGCCGGCGGACAGCTGCAGGTCGCGGATCTTGGCTTCGTCCAGCGCCACGGCTTTTTCCTGCAGCTCAAAGGCGTTCATGCCGCTTGCATAGAGCGCACCCACCACGCTGCCGGCGCTGGTGCCTGCCACGAACGAGGGCGTGAGGCCATTGGCCTCGAGCATCTTGATGACGCCGATATGGGCAAAGCCCTTGGCCGCACCGCCGCCCAGCGCCAGGCCGATCTTGATCGGAGGGGCTGATGTGGTGGTCGAGAGGGTCTCAGGAGTCGCAGCGGGGCTGGGGGGATTGCTGCCGCAGGCGGCAAGGCCAAGCAGACTCAAACAGACCAAGGGGCGCAAAAAAGCATTCAGGCACATGCCGGGAAATCCTGCTGTCATTAGGGCGCAAAGTATAGCGACGGGGGTTTGAACCGTTGACGTACTGGTTTTGGTCGTCAAAAAGCATAGCTTCCTGTGTTTGACAGCAAATAGTTTGAGACATGTATCCTTTGTTTGGCCTATGCGTGCCGATGCGACTCTGCAGACAATGTTCTCATCACAAGCAAGTGGCTGGCCCGCTTTGACGGCGCGGCAGGATGAACACCTGTCCGCTCTGTCCCTGTCGCAGGCCCGGCCCGATCAAGAGGCAGCAAATGTCGCAAAGCAATACATGGCAGGCCGGTGCCACAACGGCACAGGCCTCGGTCTGGTGGGTGGGCTTCGGCCTGGTGGTGGGAGTGCTGGGGGCGGCGCTGATCAGCCCGCTTTATGCGCTCTATCAGCAAGCCTGGCAGTTGCGGCCCAGCGATATCTCGCTGATCTATGTGCTCTATATGTGCGGTGGCCTGTGCGCCCTGCTGTTTCTGGGGCGTCTGCCCGACCGCATCGGCTTTCAGCGCGTGATGCTGTGTTTTCTGTGCCTGACGCTGGCAGGCACTTTGATCTCCATGCTGGCCTGGAATCTGCCCAGCCTGATCGTCGGGCGTTTCATGGTGGGGGTGTCATCAAGCCTCATCACCATCAGCGCCACCACGGGCCTGACACTGCTGGCTGCCAGCGCAAGCACCGGTCTGCAGCCGCAGCGCGTGGCCATGGTGGCCAGCTTTCTCAATGTGCTGGGCTTTGGTCTGGGGCCCTTGATCGGTGGCGTGGCGGGGCAGTGGCTGCCTCAGCCCTTGACGACGGCCTATCTGGTGCCGCTGTTGCTGGGCTGCATCGGTGTGGCAGGCGTTGTCACGCTCAAGCTGCCGGAGTCGGTGCAGCGGGATGCGGGCCAGCTGGGACAGGCCTCCGAACGTCTGCACTGGCGGGACTGTCTGCCGCGGCTGACATGGCCTGTGCGCGAGGATTCCCTGGCCTTTGCACTGACCTGTGGCTATCCGTTCGTGGCGTTCGGTGTATTCGGGCTGTATGCCTCCATGGCACCGCTGTTTCTGCAGCAGATGATTCCCTGGAGCGGCCCTATGGTCAGCGGTACGGCCATTGCGGTGATCTTGCTCGTCTCTGCAGGCATTCAGCTGGTGGCTGCCAGCCTGCCGCTGCACCGCTGCGGCTTTGCCGGCATGGCGCTGCTGGTGCTCAGCAACGGCATGCTGTTGCTGAATCTGCAACTGCAATCAACGCTGCTGTTCATCTTGGGCGTGGGCTTGACAGCACTGGGGCATGGCATGTGCATGCTGGCCGGCATGACCATGGTGGGCCGTCTTGCCAGGCCCGAAAACCGGGCAGGCATGTTGTCTACCTATCAGACCATCGGTTTGCTTGGCTCCATGTTGCCCATGATGGCAGTGGGCTGGATTGCCGACCACTGGAGCATCAAGCTGGCCGTGAGCCTGTTTGCCTGCTTTGTCATGCTGTTGGCTACCCTGCTGGGCTTGGCATTTGCGCGTCATCCGCGCATGCAAGGGGTTGCGGATTAGCGCATGGCTTGCATAGAGTTTCTGTAAATCACAGAAGAAAACACTTATTAATCAAATGTCACAAATTCGGACAAATTTGTCCTACAGGGATGCGGGAAAAGTTCGTATCCGAGCCAAAATGGTGGCTCGTTACAGTTGACCGTCATGTTTTTGCAAGCATTAAGGGAGAAATCGATATGACCACTATGTTCAAGCGTTCCGCTCAAGTTCTGGCCATTACCGCCTTGGCCTTTGGCTTGGCTGCCTGCGGCAAGTCCGACGACAACAAGACCGCTGGCCAGAAGCTCGATTCCGCCATTTCCCAGACCGAGAAGGCTGCGGAAAATGCTGGCAGCAAGATTGAAGAAGGTACGGCCAAGGCCGGCGATGCAGCTGCCGATGCATTGGCCAAGGCCGGTGAAGCTACCGGTGCCGCCATGGAAAAGGCTGGCAACAAGATGGAGGAAGGTGCTGCCAAGGCGGGTGCTGCCCTCGATGACGCTGGCATCACCGCTGCCGTCAAGACCGATTTCATCAAGGCCCCGGAAATCAGCGCTCTGCAGATCAATGTGGATACCAAGGGCGGCGTAGTGACCTTGACCGGCAACGTGCCCAGCGAAGCCGTCAAGACCCAGGCCGGCGATATCGCCAAGGCTGCCAAGGGCGTGACCTCGGTCAACAACAATCTGACCGTGAAGGCTGGCTGATACTCCTGGGCCGGCCACCTCGCATGAAGCCAGAGCGCGCAAGCCCTCTGGCTTTTTTGTGGCTGCATGGCACTAAGATCAGGGCATGACCCAAGCCGACCACAAGCTTTCCACCCATCTGATCCATCATCCCTACAAGCCTCCCACGGACTTCGAAGGCCCGCAGCTTGCCGTGCACAAGGCCTCGACCGTGTACTTCGAGAATGTGCAGGCCATGCGCGAGCGCCGCTGGCTGGACAAGAGCAGCTACACCTACGGTCTGCATGGCACGCCAACGACCTACGCCCTGGAAGAACGTCTGGCATCGCTGGAGGGCGGTCTGCAATGCCTGCTGGTACCCAGCGGTCTGGCCGCGATTGCCACGGTGTCGCTGGCGCTGCTCAGGACGGGCGACGAGGTGCTGGTGCCCGATAACGCATACGGTCCCAACAAGACGCTGACCGAGGGCGAGCTGGCCCATTTCGGCATTCGCCATCAGTACTACGACCCCATGTGCGTCGAAGACCTGGCGGCCAAGATTACTCCGGCCACCAAGCTGGTCTGGCTGGAGGCTCCTGGCTCGGTAACCATGGAGTTCCCCGATCTCGTCGAGCAGGTGCGCCTGTGCCGGGCCAGGGGCGTGACCATGGTGCTGGACAACACCTGGGGCGCGGGTCTGGCTTTCCGTCCCTTCGACCTGCTGGGCGATGGCAGCCTGGGCGTCGATGTCACGGTCCATGCCCTGACCAAATACCCCAGCGGCGGCGGTGATGTGCTGATGGGCAGCATCATCACGCGCAACCAGCCCCTGCATATGCGCATCAAGCTCGCGCACATGCGCCTGGGTCTGGGCGTGAGCGGCAACGACGCCGAAGCCGTGTTGCGCAGCCTGCCCAGCATCGGCCTGCGCTATCACGCACAGGATCGCTCGGCACGCCAGCTGGCGCAGTGGCTGGCCACCCAGAGTGCTGTGGCGCAGGTCTTGCACCCCGCGATGCCTGACGCGCCGGGCCATGCTTGCTGGAAGCAGCTGTGCGGACAAGGGCAGGGCCAGGATGGCGTGGCCGCCGGTCTGTTCAGCGTGGTCATCGACGAGCGCTTCGACCAGGCAGCCGTCGATCGCTTCTGTGACAGCCTGAGCCTGTTCAAGCTGGGCTACAGCTGGGGCGGGCCTGTGAGCTTGGTCGTGCCCTATGAGCTGCCCGAGATGCGCAGCCGTGCCACACCCCATATCAAGGCGGGCACCGTGGTGCGCTTTGCCATCGGCCTTGAGGATACGAGCGATCTGCAGGCCGACCTGGCCCAGGCTCTGCTCAAGGCCTTTGGTTGAAGCTATTTAAATAGGAGCTAGCAGCGCTTGTCGAGAAGCGATTTCAATGCTTTTATTGACTGAAGTCAACAAAAGCCGGGCGCTATAAGCTCTTGTTTTCATAGTGAAATGCGGAGGCCGGCATGCGGGCTTTCCGCAATGCAGATTCAAGGTTGAGCGGGTAACTTGTTCCTGTCAGCTGCCGCCACCGAGGCGCGGTACGGGCGACAAGGAGGGTCTCGCATGCAAGCTTCCCCTGTTTCCGAGGTCAAGGCCGAGTCCGGCAATCTGCAGATTCTGCAACTGCGCTGGAGCGAGCCCTGGCAATGGCTGCTGCTGGGCCTGGGCGATGTGCGTCGCGCACCAATGATTGCGTTGTTCTACGGCCTGTGCTTCTGGGGCATGGCACGTCTGATGGCCTGGGTGTTTCGCTCCAGCCCTGAATATCTGATGTCCATGGCCAGCGGCTGTCTGCTGATCGGCCCCTTCCTGGCCATGGGCCTGTACTACGTCAACCAGCAGCTGGAGCAGGGCAAGCCCGTGCTGCTGTCGCAGTCCTTGACCTGCTGGGACAAGCATCTGGCCAGCATGGGCATGCTGGTCATGGTGCTGATGGTGCTGGAGATGCTCTGGGGGCGCGCCGCCATGGTGGTGTTCGCCATCTCGTTTGACACCGGCATGCCCAGTACGGCAACCCTGCTGCAGACCCTGCTGCGGCCCGAGAACTGGGAGTTCCTGCTGGGCTACACCGCAGTTGGCGGGATATTTGCAGCCTTGGTGTTTGCCAGCATGGTGGTTTCACTGCCCGCCATTCTCGATCTGGATACCGATGCCTTGACGGCCTGCATCACCAGCATGCGCGTGGTGGGTGCCAACACGGGTGTGATGTTGCTGTGGGGGTTGATCATCACCATGTTGATCGCGGCCTCGCTGCTCTTCTACAGTGCAGGTCTGATCGTCGTCGGGCCGCTGCTGGGTTGTACCAGCTGGCATGCCTATAAAGCCAGCGTCCGCGCCGAAAGCAAGGGGGACCCTGCTTGAGGCGCAATGAGGGGGATGTCATGGAGTTCTGGAACTGGTTGAAAAAAGTCTTTACGCCCCAGCCAGGCTCTTCGGGCCACAGCACCGATTCGCCGCTGACCTGGACTTCGGCGAGCAGCCGCGAGGACGGCCGCGCCGTCTTCAACGACAGCTATTTTTGCGGCTCGGGCAGCAACGAGAGTGCCTGCAGCTCGGACGGCGGCGACTCTGGCGGTGATGGTGGAGGCAGCGGCGACTGAGGCCGTGCGGCCGTCGCTTATTTCAGCAATGGCCTGAGCTTGGGCCAGACATTGGCCAGCATCTGTGGCTGAGCCTGGGCATTGGGGTGAATGCGGTCGCTCTGAAACCATCGCTCGGCGTCTGCCGCATCGCCGATGCCCGACAGCAGAAACGGCACCAGCGGCAGCTTTTGCGCGTCGGCAATGCTCCTGAACATCTCGGCAAACTGCTCGGTATATGCCGCTCCATAGTTGGGCGGCACCTGCATGCCCACCAGCAGCACCTGGGTCCCGGCCTCCCTGGCGGCCTTGATCATGACTTCCAGATTCTGCTGCGTGCTCTGCAGCGCCAGGCCGCGCAAGGCATCGTTGCCGCCCAGCTCAAGAATCAGGATGCCCGGCTCATGCTGTCTGAGCAGCGACGCCAGGCGCGCTCTGCCGCCGGCCGTGGTCTCGCCGCTGATGCTGGCATTGACCACCTTGCGCGGATTCTTTTCGTCATTCATGCGCTGCTGCAGCAACTGCACCCAGCCCTTGCCGCGCGTCAGGCCGTATTCTGCGCTCAGAGAATCGCCAAGCACCAGCACCGGGCCGGGTTTCGCGCCGGGAGCGGCCTTGGCCGGCTCCTTGCTCCTGGCAGGCGATGAGGCCGCTGCCGCACCGCAAGCCCCTGAAATGGCGAGCGTCAGAGCAACAGCGATACAGTGACGGCGCTGCAGCGCAAAGTGCTGGCTGCGACTCTTGACGTTTTTGCTATCCAATTGATTCATGTCCACAACTCTTGCCATTCCTTTGATTGCCGTTGAGCAACTGTCCAAATCGGTGAGCGATTCCACAGGCGTGCTGGATATTTTGCGGGATATCAATCTGAGTTTCACGGCCGGCGAAACCGTTGCCATTGTGGGTGCCTCCGGCTCGGGTAAAAGCACTTTGCTGTCGATTCTGGCCGGCCTCGATACCCCCAGCCGCGGCACGGTCCGTTTGCTGGGCCAGGATCTGTTTGCACTTAGCGAGGACGACAGGGCGGCGGTGCGGGCACAGAAGATGGGCTTTGTCTTCCAGAGCTTTCAGTTGCTGGGCAATCTCACGGCGCTGGAAAACGTCATGCTGCCGCTGGAGCTGGCGGGTCAGCGCGATGCGAGAGCAAGAGCTTCGCAGATGCTGGAGCGCGTGGGCCTGGGCCAGCGTCTCAATCACTATCCCCGGCTGATGTCGGGCGGCGAGCAGCAGCGAGTGGCCCTGGCGCGTGCTTTTGTGGTGGAGCCGGCCGTGCTGCTGGCCGACGAGCCCACCGGCAGCCTGGACTTCGCCACGGGCCAGACCATCATGGAGCTGATGTTTGCGCTCAACCGCGAGCGCGGCACGACTCTGATTCTGGTTACGCATGACCGCGAGATTGCGGCGCAATGTGATCGAAGCATCACCATAGAAGCCGGGCGCTCTGTCTGAAAAACCAAAAGGCCTGTGTGATCACAGGCCTTTTTGGGGATCTGGCGCTTATCAAATAAGCGCTTGCAGTTATCAAATCAGTAGATTCTGAGCTCAAGCCTCAGATGCGCGCGACTTCCAGTCCGGCCCTGCGCTCTGCGGCGCGGCAGGCGGCTGCGGTAAACAGCACGTCGGTCGAGGAATTGAGGGCTGTCTCGGTCGAATCCTGAATCACGCCGATCACATAGCCGACACCCACCACCTGCATTGCCACATCGTTGGGAATGTTGAACAGGCTGCAGGCCAGTGGAATCAGCAGCAGAGAGCCACCGGGAACGCCCGAGGCACCGCAGGCGCAGACCGCAGAGACCACGCACAGCAATATGGCCGTGGGAATGTCCACCGAGATGTTGAGCGTATGGGCAGCGGCCAGTGTCAGCACGCTGATGGTGACGGCAGCGCCGGCCATATTGATGGTGGCGCCCAGCGGGATGGAGATGCTGTAGGTGTTCTCGTCGAGCCTGAGCTTCTGGGCCAGGGCCAGATTGACGGGAATATTGGCTCCCGAGCTGCGCGTGAAGAAGGCGGTCACTGCGCTTTCGCGCAGGCAGGTCAGCACCAGCGGGTAGGGGTTGCGGCGAGTCTGTGTCCAGACAATGACCGGGTTGATCACCAGTGCCACAAACACCATGCAGCCGACCAGCACGGCCAGCAGATGGGCGTAGTCCTTGAGTGCTTCCAGCCCGCCCGAGGAGAAGGTGGCGACCACCAGGCCGAAGATGCCGAAGGGGGCCAGGCGAATCACGCCCTGAATCACGCGGGTGATGGCATGGCCAAAGTCCTCCACCATGGTGCGGGTGGTGGGCGTGGCGTGGCGCAGTGCAATGCCCAGGGCGATGGCCCAGGCCAGAATACCGATGTAGTTGGCATTCAGCAAGGCATTGACGGGGTTGTCGAACAGGCTTTGGACGACGGTGCTCAGCACCTGGCTGATCTCGCCGGGCACGCTCTGGACTTTGGGCGCTTCACGAAAGTGAATCACCGAGGGAAAGAGCGCGCTGGCCGCCACGGCCACGCAGGCCGCCGCCAGCGTGCCGATGACGTACAGCCAGAGCACGGGCTTGATTTGCGTTTCCTGGCCGGGGCGGTGGCTGCTGATGGCCGCCATGACCAGCAGCAGCACCAGAACCGGAGCGACAGCCTTGAGCGCGGCAATGAACAAGCTGCCCAGCAGGGAAACCGACTGGGCGGCGGCCGGCCACAGCCAGGCCACCAGGCCGCCCAGAATCAGGGCAATCAGAATCTGCAGCACCAGGCTGGTGCGGTTGAACCAATCGAGCAAGGCGTTGAGCATGCTGGGTATTCGTTATGGGATTGGAGGGAGATACAAACACGTACGCCTCCTCATGCAGGACATGAAGAGGCGATATGCGTGAATGCAGGGGCAGCAGGCTCAAGCCTGTTGCCAGTCGTTCTGGGTGGCAGTGGAGCTTCATGTGAAGACTCGCACTCGGAAAAAGCCATGCTGGTGCTGCTTGATGAGCCGGTGCCTTGCCCGTTGGGGGCGCAGTGTAGCGGCAATGGAAAACCTCAGCTGTCAGCCCAGACATGGCCCTGCGAGTCTCAGGTCTGCCGTAAACGCCGGGATAATGTGGCCCCATGTCGTCCCCCAAAGTTCTTTTCGGCTTTCACGCCGTAGGCGTGCGTCTGAAGACCGCCCCCCAATCTATCATCGAAGTCTATTTCGAGGCTTCGCGCCGCGATGCGCGCATGCGCCAGTTTCTGGAACGTGCCAAGGAAGCCGGGGTGCGTCTGATCGAGGCCGATGCCCTGCGCCTTGCCAAGCTCGCCGGCTCTCACGGCCATCAGGGCGTGGCTGCACGCGTGGAAGAAGTCAAGGACACGCGCACGCTCGACGAGCTGCTCGACGATCTGGAGGAGGAGGGGGTGAAAGCCCCGCTGCTGCTGGTGCTCGACGGTGTGACCGATCCGCACAACCTGGGAGCCTGCCTGCGTGTAGCCGATGGTGCCGGCGTGCATGCCGTGATCGCTCCCAAGGACCACGCGGCCGGCATCAACGCCACCGTGGCCAAGGTGGCCAGCGGAGCGGCCGAGACCGTGCCTTACTTCATGGTCACCAATCTGGCGCGCACGCTCAAGGAGCTCAAGGAGCGCGGCATCTGGATCATCGGTACCAGCGGCGATGCCGACAAACATCTCTATCAGATGGATCTGACCGGCCCGACAGCGCTGGTGCTCGGGGCCGAGGGCGATGGCATGCGCCAGCTTACCCGCAAGACCTGCGATGCGCTGGTCAGCATCCCCATGCAGGGCGCGGTGGAAAGCCTGAATGTGTCGGTCGCCAGCGGGGTATGCCTGTATGAGGCGTTGCGCCAGCGTCTGGCAGCGGCCGTGGCGATCAAGGCCTGAGCCGGCAGGTTCTGCCGCTGAAAGCGAAAGCAAGGCGCGACTGCGAGAGCAGTGGCGCCTTTTTTTGCGGGCGGCCGAACCGTTCTCAGACGGCGGGCAGATCGGCTGGCGTCGTGCAGTCCGGATGCAGCATGCGCTGTACGGTGCGTGCCAGCTCGCCAATCTCCATCGGCTTGCTCAGCACCACGTAGCGGCATTCCTGGGCATGTGGCACTTCGGCCTCTTCGCTGCTGGTCATGAGGATGAGCGGAATGAGAACATGCTCCCGGGCCAGCTTTTCCTGCATTTTTGCGATGCTCAAGGCACCGGAAAACTCATCTGCGGCAATGATGAGATCCACCTTCATGCCGCTGTTGATGTAGCGCAGCGCGACTTCGGGTAAATATGCGGTCACGACCTGATAGCCAAGTCCGTAGAGCACCTGGGCCATGGCATTGCGCGTGGCCAGATCGGGCTCGATGAGCAAAATCGTTTCCTGCCGGCCCGCTGGGGCCGAGGCTTGCGGGCTCTGCGGCACGACCGGTTGCGCGCGCGGAAAGTACAGGCTCACGATGGTGCCCAGGCCTGGGGTGCTTTCCACTTCGATCAGGCCCTGGACATGGTCCATGAAGTTCTTGACCATGGGCAGGCCCAGGCCCGCGCCCTTGCCTTCTGGCTTGGTGGTGAAGAACATGTCGAAGATGCGGGCCTTGATCTCTTCACTCATGCCCATGCCGTTGTCGGCCACGCTGATCATTACGTAGTCGCCCGCATGGCTGGCGCGCTTGAGCAGCACGTTCTCTGCTGTCAGCGTGATCTGGCCCTGCTCTTCGGTAGCATCACGCGCGTTGATGCAGAGATTGATCAGCGAGTTCTCGAAATACAGCTTGTCCACGCTGATGGGCCAGATGCTGCTCGCCATGTGCAGCTGCAGTTCAGCGTTCTGGCCGACGGCCTTGCTCAGCAGCGGCTCCAGATCCTGCACCAGTGCGCGGGGGTCGGCGGCAGCCAGCTGCATGGATTTGCGACTGCTGAACCCCGTCAGATGCGATGCCAGGCTGCCTGCTTTCTGGATGGTGTTGAGTATCACATCCACATGTTCGAGCTGCTCGGGCTCGCCCAGCTGCTTTTCCAGCATGCCGGCATGCAGGCCGGTGATGAAAAGCAGGTTCTTCATGTCATGCGCGACACCGGCAGACAACTGGTTCACCATGCCCATTTTCTGGGCTTGGGCGAGGTAGGTTTCGGCCTGATCCAGCGCCTGCTGCTTGAGTCTCAGCTGGTGGCTCAGCGTGGTGATCTGGTCGCGCAGCTGATTCTCGGATTGCCGGACGCTGTCTATGCCCAGGTTGGCGCCGACCCAGTAGAGAATCCTGCCCTGCGCATTCTTGACGGGAGACAGCGATGAAAAAAACCAGTGGAACTGTCCGTCATGGCGCTTGATGCGCAGCCGGTATCCCGTCGGCTTTTCGGTGATCAGGGCGCGCGACAGCCCGGTGTTGACGGTCGCCAGATCGTCGGGATGCACGATATCAATCCATATGCCTTCGCGCAGACTCAGGAGGCGTACTTCCCGGTAGGCGTATTCATGCAGGGCCCGGTTGAGCCAGGTCACCTCTCCATGGGGTGTTGCAATCCAGACCTGGTAGGGCAGGTGGTCCAGAAAGTCCTCAAAGCGGTTGACATGCCCCAGCCCGAGTTCGTCATCGGGTTCACGAAACGAGGTTTCGGTCGGCAATACATAGCATTGCACCGCTTCTGCCGCGCCATTGCCTTGAATCGGCGAAAAATGCCAGAGCCCGGGGTGATCGGGCAAGTTTGCAGTCGCTTCCAGGCCTGTCTCCATGCACTGCCTGATAGCCTGCCTGGCTGTTTCCAGAATCTCGCGCTCGGGAATGCCGGGTGCCTGGCGACTGGGCTGCAGAAGGCGCTGCAATGCAGGATTGGCAAAGCGCAGTTCCAATGTCTGGACATCAACAAGACCCCATGCCAGTGCTGCAGGCGTCATGGCTTGCTGAAGTGCGAACAATTGGCCCGATTCGTTCATATGCTGGTGTGGTGCAATATCAGGCAAAGAAGAAGCTCCGCAGAGAAATTCAAGTATTCCACGTTGCAACTCGATTTTTGAGGTTATAGCCTTGGTTCAAGCACTTATTGACAATTCTTCGACGTCCTTGGGTGCGATTGCCTGCGTACGTCGCTGGCTGGGCGAGGCTCAGCGACTGGCCGTGCTGACCGGGGCCGGTGTCAGCGCCGAGTCGGGAGTGCCCACTTTCAGGGAGGATGCAGACGGGTATTGGTCCCAGTTCAAGCCCGAGGAAATGGCCAGCGAGGCGGGGTACCGCCGCGATCCGGCTCATGTCTGGCGCTGGTACGAGCACCGACGTGCGCTGGTTGCCAAGGTGACTCCCAATGAGGGGCACCTGGCGCTGGCGCGTTGGGCGCGACAGCATCCCGGTCGAATGACACTCATCACGCAGAATGTGGATGGCCTGCACCAGCAGGCGGGCAGTGAAGATGTGCTGAGCCTGCATGGGGAGCTGAGCAGGAATCGCTGGCTGAATCGCCGTTGTACGTTATGTGACCTGGAGCAGGCTGTCCCGGGCGAGCCGCCTCATTGCGCCGCCTGCGGCAATTTGCTGCGGCCTGCCGTCGTGTGGTTTGGCGAGTCTCTGCCCAGCCAGACCTGGGCCAGGGCGGAGCAGGCGGCAGAGCAATGTCAGCTGATGCTGGTGATCGGCACGTCGGGCGCAGTCTACCCGGCAGCAGGTCTGGCCAAGATCGCACGGCGCAACCGGGCGCGCGTGGTCATCATCAACCCCCATGCCAGCGAGCTGGACTCGGTGGCCGACCAGATGATCGCCATGCCATCGGCACAGGTGTTGCCCTTGCTGTTGGCTAGTCCCGAGTAGGCTGGCATTGGATTGCTGGCGGCTGTCTCAATGAGGAGACTGCTTTGGCGGTTGACGCCGATCTTCTGGCCTAGGGGGCGGTACTGCGTTTACACCCAGCCCAGCGCACCCAGCGCCGCGCCGGCAGCCAGCAGCCACAGCAGATGAATGCGTGTGCGCCATACCAGCAATGTGCATGCAAGGCTCAGCAGCCATAGCTTCCAGTCCCTGCCAGGGTTGCCGCTGGCGCTGCCCAGCAGCCAGCCAGTGGCGAGCAGCAGACCAATCACCAGCGGAGCCATGCCTTGCTTGAAGGCGCGCACGCCGCGTTTGTCCCGATTGCGCTGACCCCAGCGCGAGGCCTGCCAGGTCAGCAGCGAGCTGGGCAGCAAAATGCCCACCATGCACACCGCAACACCCAGTGCTCCCAGTCCCCAGGCCGCCGGGCCGGCGCCGCCTCCCGCATTCAGACCCACGTTCCAGCCCAGCAGGGCGATGAACAACACATTGGGGCCGGGAGCGGCCTGGGCAATGGCGATGGAACTGGTGAACTGGGTTTCCGACAGCCAGCGATTGCCGTCGACCAGATAGCGGTGCATATCGGGCGCAGCGGTGATGGCTCCACCCACGGCCATCAGCGACAGCGTCAGGAAATAGGCAAAAAGATGCAGCCAGTCCACGGTCTGCAGCTCGATCACCAGCGTGCTCATGCCAGCCTCCGGTAGGTCAGCACGCAGCCTGTTGCGCCCACCAGCAGCAAGGCCCAGAACAGCGGCAGGCGCAGCACGGCCACCAGCACAAAGGCGGCGATGGCCAGCCCTGCGCAATACCACTTGCCCAGCGGGTGCTTGCGCAGCGTGCCAGCCAGCTTCAGACCCATGCCCGCGACCAGCCCTGCCGCCACGGCGCCCATGCCGCGCAGGGCTCCGGCCACGGCCGGGTTGGCCGCGAACTGGGTATAGATCAGGGTGAGGCTGATGACCACCAGCATGGGGAAAGCCAACATTCCGCACAACCCCACGATGGCGCCGCGCCAGCCGAAGTAGCGTTCGCCCAGCATGATGGAAAGATTCACCACATTGGGGCCGGGCATGATCTGCGCCACGGCCCAGTCCTCCATGAACTCCTCATTGCTCAGCCATTGGCGCTTTTCGACCAGTTCGCGCTGCACCACGGCAAGCACACCGCCAAAGCCCTGCAATGCCAGAAAGGTCAGTGACCAGAACAGTTCACGCAGGTGGCGCGGGCGTGGCCGCTCGGCTTGCGGCAAGGAATGTGGGGCGGGTGCGCTCATTGAAACGGCCTCAAGGCCTCTGGAGAAAGTGATGGCGATCAGCCGTGGATGCTAATGCGGACGCCCCTGCCCGGATAGCTGTCAGCCATCTCCAGTCGAGAAGGGCGTATCGATCACTTCGATGGCTCCCGTCGCCGGATCGCGACGCCGACTGTGATCAGAGGTCGCCCAGTATCTGCTCCAGATCAGCGTCGTCGGCATCGGCCTCCAGGCGCAGGCTGCCCTGTATGTGGTCCAGGTGGCTGAGCATCAGCTGCTCTGCCAGCTCGCCATTGCCCGCGACGATGGCATCGACCACGGCCTCGTGCTCGTCCACCAGACAGCAGGTGTTGACAGCCGATTCATACAGCGAGATCGTCAGGCAGGTCAACGTGGATAGCTCACGCATGCTGCGCAGCAGCGCGGAGTTGCCGGCCAGTTCGGCAAGCAGAACATGAAACTCGCCGGACAGGCGAACCGTGGCTCGCTTGTCGGAATTGGCACGTGCTTCGCGCTCCTGCTTCAAATGGGTCTGCAGGCGTCGGATCTTGCTGTTGTCCATGTTCAGCACGAGGCGCCGCACAATGCCTGGCTCTATCAGCCTGCGTGCTTCGAAGACGTCCAGCGCCTGCTCGATGCTGGGCTTGGCGACAAAGGCTCCGCGCTGCGGAAACAGCTCCACCATCTGGTCGCGGGCCATGCGGGCAAGGACCTCGCGCACGCGAGCCCGGCTGGTGTTGAAGATATTGGCCAGCCTGTCTTCGCCGAGCTTGGTTCCCGGCAGCAGGCGGTGCTCATGGATGGCTGTGGCAATGCGGGCTGCCATTTCATCCACGGTAATTTCAGATCGAGATGTGTTGCTTCGATTGTTCACTTTTGTAGTGTTTTTTGTCGACATGCGGGTGAATTCTAGTGTCACACAGCATGTCGGCTTCGAACGTCCCGATTGAGGTTATCCCGCAGAGTGTTCAGGGCAGCTGCTTCAATAGCTGGGTGAGCCCCGGGGGGAGGTTCTTGAAGTCCTTGCGTGGTGGTTTGGCAAAGCTGCCGGCGCGTGCTGCAGCGGGAGCCAGCGAGACCAGGCTCTGCGCATGGTTGACGGCGCTGGAGACGCCATCGACGGCTGGCACCGGCAAACTCTGCTTGATGGAGCGTGCCAGGCCCGCCAGCGGGGCGCCGGCAATGATCAGTACATCGGCGCCATCTTCGCTGACCGCTGCTTCGCACAAGGCCTGCAGGCGTGCTGCATGGTCATCCTGCACACTTCCGATATCTCGCAGAGGCTCGTCCAGGCAGCGAATGCTGGCCAGTCGGTCTATGAGTCCGTTGCGCTCGACCATATCTCGGTACCAGGCGGTAATGCGCCTGGAGATGGCGATGATGGAAAAGCGTTTGCCCAGCATGCAGGCGCTCATGAGCGCGGACTCGGTCATGCCCAGTACGGGGATGTCCAGGGCCTCGCGCAGGCCTTCGAGGCCCGGATCGCCAAAGGCCGCCACGATGACGGCGTCATGCTGTGCGGCATGGGTTGCGGCCAGCTCGGCCACGGCGTAGGCGGCAATCATGGCCTCGAAGCGTGTCTCGATATAGGCCACCCCCATGGGGGCTGTCAGCATGGTGATTTCCGTGCCTGGCGCGGCGGCCAGCCTGGCCTCTTTCTCGATGAGCGCGGTGACGCTCTCGGAGATATTGGGGTTGATGATGAGCAGTTTCATGGTGTGTTCTTGCTGAAGTTTCAGAAGCGGGCCTGGTGGCGCTTGGGCAGCAGTGTGGGCGCGCCGCGCTGCAGGAAGCGGCCGCTGCCGGCGCGGGCGTGGAATTGCTCGCCGTCCCAGACTACCTGTCCCGCAGACAGGGTGAGGCAGGGCCAGGCCTTGAGCTGCTGGCCTTCATAAGGCGTGTAGTCCACGTTGTGGTGCAGATCGCGGTTGCTGATGGCGCGTTCGCCTTCCTGCCAGACCACGAGGTCGGCATCGGCGCCGATGGCAATGCTGCCCTTGCGCGGGTGCAGGCCGTAGACCTTGGCCGGGTTGGTGGAGGTCAGCTCCACGAAGCGGTTGAGTGTCATGCGGCCCGTCAGCACACCATGCGTGTAGAGCAGCGACAGGCGGGTC
Organism: Comamonas sp. E6; assembly: GCF_001010305.1. Taxonomy (NCBI): domain Bacteria; kingdom Pseudomonadati; phylum Pseudomonadota; class Betaproteobacteria; order Burkholderiales; family Comamonadaceae; genus Comamonas; species Comamonas sp. E6. The sequence goes on along the minus strand of NZ_BBXH01000009.1, from coordinate 172,180 downwards.
TCGATGCCAGGAATACCGTTGGGAATGTGACCAAAGGACACCTCCTCGCCATTGGGCTTCTTGCCTTCGGGTGAATCGTAGTTGAACGGCGCATGGTCCGAGGAGAACACGGTGAACAGGCCGTCGTTCAGCCCGTTCCAGATCACTTCCTGGTTGGCCTGATCGCGCGGCGGTGGGCTGCACACGCACTTGGCGCCCTGGTAACTGTCGTCTATGCCCAGATCCTCGGCGCTGAGGAACAGGTATTGCGGGCAGGTTTCGGCCATGATGTTCATGCCGTGGGAGCGGGCCCAGCGGATCTGCTCCACGGCTTCGCGGCCCGACACGTGGACGATGAGAATGGGCACGTCGGCCAACTCGGACAGGGCAATGGCGCGGTGGGTGGCTTCGCGCTCCACCAGCATGGGGCGCGAGACTGCGTGATAGCGAGGGGCCTTGCGGCCGCTGGCTTCCAGGCGCTTGGTCAGCCACTGGATGCAGTCGGCATTCTCGGCATGGATCATGGCGGTGGCGTCGTACTTGCGCGCCACGTCCAGCACGTCGAGGATCTGGCCGTCATCGAGCTTCAGATCGTCATAGGTCATGTAGATCTTGAAGGATGTATAGCCTTCGCGGATCAGCGCGGGCAGTTCGTTTTCCAGTACTTCGGGCGTGGGGTCGCTGACGATCATGTGGAAACCGTAGTCCACGTGGGCCTTGCCGTCGGCGCGGCGGTGGTAGTCCTCCACGGCCGCGCGTAGCGACTGGCCCTTGGCCTGGGCCGCGAACGGAATCACGGTGGTGGTGCCGCCGCAGGCCGCGGCGCGCGTGCCGCTGTCGAAGTTGTCGGCCATGCGCACCGGCGGTTCCATGGGTTGGTCCAGGTGGCAGTGGGCGTCGATGCCGCCGGGCGTGACCACGCGGCCGGCAGCGTCATATTCGCGGGTGCCGGCGGGCAGGTTGGTGCCCAGCTGGACAATCTTGCCGTCGCGGATGGCTATATCGGATTCAAAGATGTCGCTGGCGGTGGCAACGCGCGCATTGCGCACTACGAGATCAAATTCGCTGGATTTCATGCTGAATATCAGAGTTTCGGGGTGTCGGTAGGGTCTGCCGGTGCTCCGGACTTGCCCTGGTGTTGTGATGCGAGTTCGAGTTCGCGCGCCAACGCCTTGTGGCGGGCGGGCGTGGGTTTGGCATGGGCCTGGTTGCTCAGCGCGGGCAGCACGTAGTCATTGACCATGCGGCGGATGGCCAGCACGTTCCGGGATTCGCGCAGGCCGCCTTCGATGGGCAGCATGCTGGTCATGACCACCACGGCATTGCGCTCGGGCAATACCACAATGAACTGGCCCTTGAAGCCCATGGCGTGGGTTTCGGGCTCGGTGGCGACGATGTCGTTGATCCACCAGTAATAGCCATACCATGGCGCCGAGGCGGGCGCGGTCATGGTGCGGACCCAGGCCTGGGAGACGATCTGCTTGCCGTCCCAGCGGCCGCCGGTCAGCACCAGCTGGCCTAGCTTGGCCATGTCCACGGCGCGCAGGCGCAGCCCCCAGCCGGAGGAGACCAGGCCTTTGTCGTCAGCCCGCTCCCAGGCGTAATGGCTCATGCCCATGGGCTTGAAGAGTCTCTCCTTCGCAAAGTCCTGCAGTGGCATACCGGCGTCGGCTCCCAGCGTGGCGCTGGCCAGGATGGGGTTGACGTCGGTGTAGTCGAAGCTCGTGCCGGGTGTTACCTTGGGCGTAGTTTCGGCCGCCAGCTTGAGACGATCGGGGGCGCCGTAGTAGATGGGGTCGTCGGTGGGCTTGAAGTTATAGACCAGGCCCGTGGACATGGACAGCACATGCCGCAGTTCGATGGATTGCTTGTCGGAGAAGGCGTCCTGGAGGTCGGGGCGGGCCTTGGCCAGGATGGGCGCCACTTTCTCGTCGAGCTTGCTGCGGCCCTCGTCCACCAGAACGCCGGCGGCCAGGGCCGTCACGTTCTTGGTGATGGAGTACAGCTCGTAGTTGTGGTTGCGCGTCAGGCCCTGGCTGTAGCGCTCATAGATCAGCTTGCCGTCCTTGACGACGAGAAAGCTGCGCACGTCGAGGTTTTCCTTGCGGATCATCTCGGACAACTGCACCAGAGGGCGCGAATCCACGCCTACGGACTCGGGGGCGGCAGCAGGGAAATCGGGACTCGCCTGGACGGCGACAGAGTTGCGGCTGGCTGGCGTGGCGGCATATGCGCTCAGGGTTGAGGCGATGGCCGTGGCGCAGGTCAGGGCCAAGGCTCGGCGTGTGGGCAAGGGCATGGGGTTCTCCATCAAAGTGTCCAGGCGAGGCGGGGGCGGTACTTAGACCGGGATCTTCTTGCTGTAGTCGATCACGATCGACGAGCAGACGAAGAGGCCTGCGCCCGCGGCAGCGAAGAGCATCATGGCCATGTCGTAGGAGCCGGTGGCCTGCACGATCACGCCCACCAGAATGGGTACGCCGATGCCGGCGAAGTTGCCGCCCAGGTTCATGACGCCACCCAGGAAGCCGACGCGCTTGCGGGTGCCCAGAATGGAAGGAACGCACCAGAACAGACCGCACCAGCGCAGGAAGAACAGCGTTACCGACAGCAGGATCACGATGGTCACGGGGTCCTTGAAGCGGGCCACGTTGTAGATGGCGATGGTGGCGATGATCGAGGCGATACCGAACAGCGTGCGCAGCACCTTGGCTTGCGAAGCGCCCGCAGCCTTCCACTTGTCGGCAATCCAGCCGCCGACCATCTCACCGACGAAGCCGGAGAAGAACATGATGAACACGGCGCCGCCCATCTGCTTGATGTCCATGCCATGCACCTTGGACAGGTAGGTGGGCATCCAGGTCAGCAGGCCGTAGAACAACGCGTTGAAGCACATCCAGCCGAAGAACATGCCCCATACCGAGCGGTACTTGAAGAAGTCCATCACCTTGCCGCTGGCATGGGCGGGCTCGGCGGCGAGGTCGGCGGCATGTGCTTCCTCGATGAAGGCAGCTTCGGCTTCATTGACGCCTGCGTGCTCACGGGGATGGTTGCGGATATACCACCAGGCAAAGACACCCGCGATCATGGTGCCAACGCCCGCGACGACGAAGGACACGCGCCAGGAGTCGAAGTGGGTCAGCAGGCCGGCGATGATCAGCGCACCCAAGGCGGCACCAAGAGGTGCGCCACCGTCCAGCAGTGTGGCGCCGCGGCCGCGTTCGTTCTGGGTCATCCAGATGCCGTTGAGCTTGCCGCCTGCGGGGTAGATGGGGGCCTCGGAGGCGCCCAGACCCAGACGGGTGATCAGCAGCGACACCCAGCCGGTGCAAGCTGCGGCGATGGCCTGGAAGAAGCCCCAACCCAGGGTGGAGCAGACGATGACCACGCGTGGGCCGAAACGGTCGGCCAGCATGCCGCCGGGAATCTGCATGAAGGCATAGGTCCAGAAGAAGGAGCTCATCAGCAGGCCCTGAACGGCAGGGCTGAGATCGAACTCCTTGGCGATCATGGGCATGGCCACGGACAGCGATGCGCGGTCAATGTAATTGACCGCGATCAGGAAAAGCATCATCAGGAAGATCTTCCAGCGCACCTTGGTCGGCGCTGCCGCCGCCTGTGGCGCGGCAAGTGTGGTTGGGTTTTGCATCTCGGGTCTCGCTCCATCGGTTGGTTGGTTGTTCGATGTGAGGTCGAAATCTAAATGTCGACAATATTGTCAACAATATCGTAAACACCTATTTGGGAATTTTTCTCTGAAATATGCTGTGAGGCGAAAGGCGGTGACGAAGTGAAGACTTTCTTGATAGATAACTTTGAGTGATTGAACTTTGATTTATTGTCAACAATATTGTTGACGTTTATTCGAGTGAGGTGAACAATGCCGGCCAACCGGTTTGCCGGTTGGCCATACAACGGAGACAAACAAGATGACTGCAACTACGACATGCCTGGGCGTGCTCACGCCTTCTTCCAACACCGCGCTGGAGCCTCTGACCAGCGCGCTGGCTGCCAGTGCCGGCAACTGCTCGGCCCATTTTTCGCGCTTCACGGTGACTGAGATTTCGCTGGCCGAGGGGGCACTGAATCAGTTTGATGACAGCAAGATCCTGGCCGCCGCCGAGCTGCTGGCCGATGCCAAGGTGGATGTGATCGGCTGGAGCGGCACGGCCGCAGGATGGCGCGGCTTTGAGACCGACATGCGGCTGTGCGAGCGTATTACCGAGCGCACTGGCATCAAGGCCACGACGGCCATCCTGGCACTCAATCAGCTGATGGAAAAGCTCTCCGTGAAGAAGCTGGCCATCGTCAGCCCGTACACGGCGGACGTGCAGCAATGCATCATCAACAACTACCGCGCCGCAGGCGTCGAGACCACGGCAGAGCGCCATCTGGACATCTCGGTCAACCACAGCTTTGCGCTGGTGGAGCCTGAGCAACTGCTGCAACTCATCGGCAACGTGATCGAAGAAGGCAAACCTGGCGCCGTCGTGACTTACTGCACCAATTTGCGCGCTGCGCACCTGGCCGAAGAGGTGGAGCGCCGTTGGGGAGTGCCGCTGCTCGATACCGTGAGTACCACGGTCTGGGGCATGCTGCGCGCGGCCGGGCGTGATCCTTCCGCCGTCAAGGGCTGGGGCCGCCTGTTCGATATTGCATGATGAAGGCCTTAGAGGGCGACACTGACCGATTCATAAGGAGACAACCATCGTGAAACTGCTTCGCTATGGCAGCGCGGGTGCGGAGCGCCCGGGCGTGCTGGACGCCGACGGCGTGCTGCGTGATGCATCGGCCCTGGTGCCCGATTGGGGCCCGGGCCAGCTAGGTCCCGATGCGCTGGAGCGCATACGGCATACGGACTGGAGCCGTTTGCCCAAGGTTGACGGAAGGCCACGCCTGGGCTGCCCCGTGGCACAGGTGGGCAAGCTGGTCTGTGCGGGCCTCAACTATGCTGACCACGCGGCCGAGGCCGGACTGCCAGCGCCGGGCGAACCCGTGCTGTTCATGAAGGCCGTGACGGCGATCTGCGGTCCTGGCGATGCGGTGCAGATTCCGCAGGGCGCGGACAAGGTCGACTGGGAGGTGGAGCTGGGCGTTGTCATCGGCAGCCGCGCGCGGCGCGTGACCGAGGCGCAGGCTCTGTCCCATGTGGCCGGCTATCTGTTGGCCAACGATGTGTCCGAGCGCGGCTGGCAATTGGAGCGTGGCGGCACCTGGACCAAAGGCAAGAGCCATGACACGTTTGCGCCGCTGGGCCCCTGGCTGGTGACGGCCGACGAAATTACCGATCCGCATCGCGTGGGCCTGTGGCTGGAAGTGAACGGCCAGCGCATGCAAAGCAGCAATACCAGCAATTTCATCTTTGGCGTGCCCGAGATCATCAGCTATATCAGCCAGTTCATGACGCTGGAGGCCGGCGATGTGATTCTCACCGGAACGCCTGCGGGCGTGGGTCTGGGACAAAAGCCGGAGCCCGTCTTTCTCAGGCCCGGCGATGTGGTGCGGCTGGGTGCCGATGGGCTGGGCGAGCAGCGCCAGGTCTGCGTGGCGGTGAACTGACGCAGCTTTTTCCCGGAGAGCTGGTTTTCAGAGCTTTCCGGGAGAAGCCGGGCCGCAAGGCGTGCGATTTTCTTCGGCCGGCTGGAGCTGCCGGGCCTGCTTGATATCGATTCGCCTGGCCGTGATCCTGGCCACGCATTCGAGTTTTTGCAGGTCCTTGGCCGTCAGGCTTTCATCGGCCGCCTGGCTGAAGCAGCACAGCGTGCCGTAGACCTTGCCGCTGGCCAGCACGATGGGCGTGCTCAGATGGGCGCCCACGCGAAAAGGAGTTGCAGGCAGCTTGGCAAAGGCAGGGTGGCTGGTCGCATCCTGGACCAGGCCGGGCAGTATGCCGTCGAGCACGCACTGGCAAAACGACTCTTCCAGGGGACCGCCGCCGCCAGTGGCAATCAATTCCTTGCCGGGGGCGGTATCGACATGCTGGAACATGCGCTGGCCGTTGCGGATCTCGGAGACAAAAATCACCTCCATATTGAGGTGCTGGCGCAGCTCCTGCAGGACCAGGCGCACGCTTTCATCGACCAGTTCGTCGCTTCGATCTGCCGTGGCTAGCAACAATTCGCTGACCTGTACCTCCAGTGCCTCTGGTGCGTAATCCCAGTTGTGAATCGTCATCTCTCAAACCTCTGAATGTCGCGCAAAAAAACCTCGGGCCATTGTTGCCGAGCAAATAGGGTTCTCAAGTTAACAATACGTAAGACTTCATTGCGAATCCTGGCCGGTCACCGGACTGGCGATGCGGTCGGTTGCAGCCGTCTGGCCGGTCTGAGGCTGAATCAGTGCCAGCACCTGGGCGTGCAGCTCGGCCGGCACGGCAATCAGCTCCATATTCAGCACACGGGCCATTTCCTGCAGAGTGGAAAAGCGCGGGTCTACGTCGCCGGTTTCAGTGCGTTGTACGGCCATGCGTGACAGGCCGGCACGTTCGGCCAGATCGGCCTGGGTGATGCGGGCGGCCTTGCGGGCCTGGGCCAGAGTCGTGATGAGTTCGGAAATCATGCGTATCAATATACTCTTTGTAGCGCAGTACAAAAGCATGGCGCCTGCTGGAGGGTGTTTCCCCGGGCAGGCGGGCCACCGCAGGCTGCCATGCCGCTGCCATACTGCGAGGGCATGGTGGTGATGGTTCATCGAACAACAGGAGTGTGCAATTGGACTGGATAGCAATGCAGCTGAGCCACGAGAGCGTCAAGCTCTGGCTGTCCGTGGGCTGGTCGCTGTATGTCGTCGTGGTAGGCATCTGGATTTTGCTGCAGCGCAGCCAGCCGATTGCCACGCTGAGCTGGCTGTTGTCCATGGCAGCGTTACCTGTGGTGGGTCTGCTGGTCTATTACTACTTCGGTCCGCAACGCATGAAGCGCCAGCGTATCAAGCGGCTGCGCTCGCGCAAGCGTTCGCGTGTGCGCAACAGCATGCAAAAGCTCAGGGAACGCATTCCGGCCCAGCAGGAGCGCCTGCGTCAGGTGGCACGGCTGGTTGGCATGACCAGCGATTTCCCGGTAAGCACGGCCACTTCCATGCAGTTGCTGGTGGGTGGCGCGGCGACCTTTGATGCGATTGCCGATGCCGTGAACGCAGCACGCCACCATGTGCATCTGGAGTACTACATCTACGAGCCCGATCAGACCGGCACGGCCTTGCGTGATTTGCTGATCGAGAAAGCACGTGCAGGCGTGCAGGTGCGTTTGCTGGTGGATGCTCTGGGCTCCAAGAAGCTGGGGCGAAAGTTTCTGGAGCCGCTGCAGCAGGCCGGGGCTGAGGTGCTGCGCTTTCACGATGCCAAGATAGGGCGTCGGCTGCGACCCGTGGTCAACTTCCGTACCCACCGCAAGATTCTGGTCTGCGATGGAAAAGTGGGCTTTACGGGTGGCGTGAACGTCACCGATGAAGAGAACGAACGCATTTGTGACGATGCTTATCATGACGTGCATATCCGGGTCGAAGGCTCCGTCGTCAACTGGCTGCAGACAGTGTTTCTCGAGGACTGGGCCTACACCCGCAGCGACGATCCGCACCGGCTGCCCAACGATCTTGACGATCTGCTGCCCGATTGCGAAGACGGCCCCATCCCCATGCAGGTCGTGACCTCGGGGCCTGACGACCAACTGGACGCCATCTACCGCTCCTATCTGGCGGCCATCAACGCGGCACAGCAACGCATCTTGCTGACCACGCCTTACTTTGTGCCGACCGAAGGCGCGCTGACGGCTCTCACCAATGCTGCACTGCGCGGTGTGGAGGTCCGCATTCTGGTGCCGAAGAAGTCTGATTCGCTATTGGTGACGGCCGCTGCGCGTTCCTATTTTGACGAGCTGATTCGCTGTGGAGTGCATATCTATGAATATGCGGCCAGCATGCTGCACTCCAAGACTTTGGTGGTCGATGACAATATGGCGATGATCGGCACGGCCAATTTTGACTATCGCAGCTTTTTCCTCAACTACGAGGTCTGTGTGATCGGCTACGGGCCAGAGCTGAATCAGGCCATCGCTGCGCAGTTCGAGGCCGACCTGGGCCAGGCTCGAATGGTGCAATATCGCAGCGAAAAAGGTCTGCGGCGACGGCTGGTCGGTTCCGTGGCCCGATTGACGTCGCCGCTGCTGTAATGAGTGAAACCGTGAACCATTGTGTGGATGCTCTGGCGCTGTGGCGCCTGCAAGACTGGCTGCATGCGCATCCGCGTGTGGTGGTCATTGGTGGCGCCGGCTGCAGCACCGAAGTCGGCATCCCTGACTATCGTGACCGCAACGGACAGTGGAAGCGCCCCCAGCCCGTGACCTATCAGGCCTTCATGGGCGATGTGCTGGTGCGTCAGCGCTACTGGGCGCGTTCCATGCTGGGCTGGCGCGTGATGGGGCAGGCGCGGCCCGGCTCCGCCCATCAGGCACTGGCGCGACTGGAGCAGCAAGGCCGGCTGGAGTTGCTGATCACCCAGAATGTCGATGGCCTGCATGATGCGGCCGGCAGCCTGAACATCGTGGACCTGCACGGGCGCATTGACACCGTGCGCTGCATGGACTGCGACAAGCGCTCTGCCCGCGCCGATCTGCAGCAGCGGCTGCTGGCGCTGAACCCGGCCTGGGTTGAACTGTATGCAGCACCGGCGCCCGATGGCGACGCCGATCTGGAAAACCAGGACTTCAGCCGCTTTGTCGTGCCGGCCTGCCCACATTGCGGGACAGGCCTGATCAAGCCCGATGTGGTGTTCTTTGGCGAGACCGTGCCGAGTGAACGCGTGCAGACCTGCATGGCGGCTGTGGCCAGGGCCGACGCCGTGCTGATCGCCGGCTCTTCATTGATGGTCTATTCGGGTTACCGATTTGCGCTGGCAGCGCATGAGCAGGGCAAGTCCATCGTGGCCATCAATCAAGGCGTGACAAGGGCCGATGCATTGCTGGCTTTCAAGGTGGAGGCCGATGTGGGTCAGGTCCTGATGGGCCTGATCGAGGCAAGCTAGCTCACGCCCCCCGCGCCTCGTTGAAGTAAAGGATGGCAGCATGCCTCTGGTGTCGCCGATCACGGTCTCGAGTTCGGCGCCACCGGTCGGGTGGAAATCGTGGCACAGCAGCGGCGCATGGCTGCGCTTCATGAAGCGGCGGGAAGTGCCAAGAGATTTTGTGTACCGCCATAGAGCCGCAGCCCCAGCGTGAAACTCATGGCGGAGCTCGCGTTGAGCGCATAGCTGCCGGAACGTACGGTGCAGGTATTCTGGTTCCTGCGAGTTCGGGGGCGCGTCTTGTGCGTCGGCTCGGCTGACTTTCGCACAGGGGGGGCGCTGTTGGCGCGGATCGCAGGTCATGGCGAAAGCCTGACCTGCGCGCTGTGCGGTATCCGAGCTCCGCCCGCGCTCAGGGTGCCATCGATTTCTGTCAGATGTTTTCAGGCTGCTGACTCAAGCGCGGCAAGGGCCCAGTCACCAGAGCACGATCTGCGAGCAACGGAATAGCGATAGCCTGCGCCCCTTGTCATCGAACAAGGTGGCCGACCACACCTGCGTTGTCCTTCCCAGATGTTCGGCCACGGCCTCCACGCGCAAGATTCCTTGCTTCGCAGTACCAAGGAAGTTGGATTTCAGCTCCAGTGTCGTGAATCCTTTTGCACCCTCCGGTAGATGCGCCAGGGTCGCATAGCCGGCGCAGGTGTCGGCCAGCATCACCTGAGTGGCGGCATGTAGAAAGCCATTGGGAGCCATCATCCACGGCGCAATAGTCAGCTCCATGGTCATGCGGCCTTCGGCAAGTGCCAGCGGCCGCGCGCCAAAGGTATCGGGCAGTGTGCCGCGCTGGCGTTCAAGCAGACTGTCCAGGGTTTCGGTGCTACGGAGCATCACGGTTTCCTTGAGTGGAGTTGAAGTCTTGGTCTCTGTCGATACGAGCTCACGGTCTCTCAAGTACCGTAGCAATCCCTTGCCCACCGCCGATGCATTGGGTGGCCAGGGCATATCGTCCCTGCCGTCGTGCAAGCAAGGCAGCTGCCTTGCCTGTGATGCGCGCACCAGTGGCCCCCAGTGGATGACCGATCGCCAGCCCGCCGCCGTCAATATTCACGGTCGCCATGTCCAGGCCGAGGTCTCGGATGCAGGCTAGCGCCTGCGACGCAAAAGCTTCGTTGATCTCAACACATCCAGATCGGCCACAGTGAGACCTGCACGGGCCAGCGCCTTGCGCGTGGCAGGGATCGGGCCTATGCCCATGATCGCTGGGTCCACTCCCACGGTCGCGAAGCTGCGGATGCGCGCCAGTGCCTGCAGACCATGGCGTTCGGCAAAATCGTCTCGGGTGACCAGTACGGCCGCAGCACCGTCGGTCAACGGCGACGATGTGCCCGCCGTGACCGCGCCATCAGGCCTGAAGGCGGGCTTGAGCCCGGCCAGGGCCTCCAGTGTGGTGGCCGGGCGTATGCAGCCGTCGGCATCCAGCAGCTCTCCGCCCGGTAAAAGAATAGGCACGATTTCATCGACCAGCAGACCCTGGTCGCGGGCAGCGGCGGCTTTCAGATGGGATTGCAGTGCCAGCAACTCCTGGTCGGCGCGGTTTACACCCCATCTCTGCGCCACGTTTTCCGCCGTTTCGCCCATTGAAATATAGGCGTCGGTATTTGCCTGCAACAGCGGGTTCGGGGAAAAGTTGAAGCCGCCCTGCGGAACCATCGTCATGGACTCCACGCCCACACAGAGGAAGGCGTCGCCCATGCCGGCCTCGATCTGCGCTGCGGCAATATGCACGGCCTGCATCGACGAGCCGCAAAACCGGTTCACGGTCATGCCGCCCACGGTTTCGGGCAGGTCGGCCAGCAGGCCGACGATACGCGCCAGATTGTTGCCTTGCGAGGCCTCGGGGTAGGCGCAGCCGAGGATCACATCCTCCAATAGTGCAGGATCGAGGTCCGAGCGCTTCAACAAACCCTGTACGACCTGGGCTGCCAGCGTGTCCGGCCGCACTTCGGCGAGGCGGCCTTTGCGGGCGAATTGGAATGGCGAGCGCGCATAAGCTGCAATAACGGCTTTCATGACTTAGGCTCCTTGCGATAGTCAGTGCGCGGTGGCGTAGCGCTGGGCAACGATGTTGCTGGACAACTGGCCTGCCATAGCTCGGCGGGCGGCCTCATAGGCATCCCACTTCTCGCCAGCATGCAGCGAGGGGATGGAGACCTTTTCTCCTCGCTCAAACCCCAGCAGTGCTGCATCGACGAGGTCTTCGGCGCTCATCACGATGCTTGCATCCAGGTTCTCTACCGGCAATCCACCGATGGCCCAGAAGTCCGTGGCCGTAGCACCAGGCAACACTGCCTGCACCCGAACACCTTTGTCAGTCAACTCATGCTGCAGCGACTGACTGAAGGCCAGTACAAAAGCCTTGCTGGCACCGTAGACGCCATTCAGGGTCTCAGGGGAGATAGCGACGATGGACGCAATGTTGATGATCGCTCCACGTCCGCGAGCCACGAAGCCAGGAGCCGCCGCATAGGCCAGCCGCATGGGCACCGTGGCATTCAGATCGACCATGCGGGTCATCTGTTCAACGTTGCTGTGCAGCAAGGGCGTATGTGTACCCATGCCCGCGTTGTTGACCAGCAAGGTGATGCTGGCGTCCGTGCGCAATTGCTCTTCCACGCGTGCCAGTTCATTGCGGTCGTTCAGGTCGGTCGGCAGGACTTCTACCGCACGGCCGGTGCGTGTGCTGATGCTGCTCGCCAGCGCGTTCAGCTGTTCGCGATTGCGGGCGACCAGGATCAGGTCATAGCCACGCTGAGCGAGCTTTTCTGCATATAGCGCACCGATGCCGCTGGATGCCCCAGTAATGAGGGCGGTACCGAGATGGGTTTGTGCCATGGTGAAACTCCTTGAGGTTGACGGATGTTGTCCATGGCATGAATGGTGCGATGTGCGGGGTTTGTCGTAAATGACGTATATAGTCATGAAAAAGGACATTGGAAAGGACGTTTCTTATGCACCGCATCGGTTACATGCTGCCGGAAGGCTTCCAAGTCATGGCGCTGGCTACCCAGGCGGTGTTCGAACTCGCCAACCTGATGGTGGAGAAGCCCTTTTATGAGGTGGAGACCTATGCGATGAGTGGTACGGCCCGAGCTTCGGCAGGGCTTGCATTGCAGGCGAAGCCCCTCACCGCACACAGCAGGGCAGACACCTGGCTGGTTGCGGGCAACCTCACTCCAAGGGACGTCGCTCCGGCACCGGAACTGATCCGGTTACTTAGCAAGGTGGCGGTATCCGCGCGGCGCGTGGCTGGTCTGTGCACGGGCGCTTTCCTGCTGGGCGACGCGGGCCTGCTTGACGGGCGCCGCGCCACCACACACTGGTATTGGGCCGAGGCCTTGCAGCAGCGCCACCCACAGGCGCAGATTGAGGCCGACCGCATCTACATCGCCGACGGACCGATCTGGACCTCTGCCGGTATGACAGCGGAGATCGACCTGGCGTTAGCGCTGGTGGAAAAAGATCTGGGCGCGAAGGTTGCACGGTCGGTTGCACATCGCTTGGTCATGCACCAGCGCCGCTCGGGCGGACAGTCACAGCACTCGGAGATGCTCAAGCTGGCACCCAAGTCAGACCGTATCCAGCAGGCGTTGGAGCATGCACGGCGCAACCTTTCTCAAGCACTGAGTGTGGAAGAGCTGGCCGAAGCTGCAAGCTTGAGTCCACGCCAGTTCAGCCGGGTGTTCACGGCCGAGACGGGCCAGTCCCCCGCCAAAGCCGTGGAGGGCCTTCGGCTAGAAGCCGCGCGGCTGATGATTGAAAGCAGTCGGCATCCGCTGGAGGTGATTGCTCGGGAGACAGGCTTTCGTGACCGCCGCCATATGCGCGAAGCCTTCCTGCGTGGCTTCGGCATGCCGCCACAGGCCGTACGGCGCGAAGCTCGGGTGGAACTGTAAAACGTCTGTACACGTTCCGTGAAACGCGTAACTTGCACCTTGCGTGGAGCGACCAGCCGGACCCCGAACCAACTGGCCATGATGGCAATCTGTGAACTGCGAAGTGCCGCCGCAGCCGGCGGGGATATGCGAGTACTTGGATGTCTGCGCTAGTGCGGGGAGGCGCTTCCCCCTGAATCCCGATCTGTCATCGTCTCGAATAAAAACAGAGTTGCTGTCAGAGATGATGACTGGCGGGCATCACGTAGGGCCGGCCGTTGTAATGCTCCCAAGGAGCCGCTGGCAGCAGGTCTTGGTGTGTGGAGTCGCTCATCGTCTACGCATATCTGCTGCAAAGCACTGAGTTATGCAACGACACCGATAGGTTCAAGAAGCGGCAGACTTGACGCCTCACCGCCTTTGCTCACGGATCCGCTCGGAAGCACCCTCAAAAAGTTTCCCAGTCATCGCCATTCTTATTCGTGGCCTGCTGTGTTCCAGCGATAGCAACCGGGCGACGCAGCACAGGGGATTTGGTGGCCATGAGGGGCTTTGGAGGCGACTCCGGTACCTTTGCCACTGTGGCCGTTTTTGTTGGGTTGACCGACGCTGCCTGCATTGCGGCAGAGGCATGTTGCTCGTGCTCCGACAACTTGAAGACTGCCACCGCTTCGACCAGGGACTGTGCTTGGTTGTGCAAGCTGCTGGCTGCGGCGGCCATTTCCTCGACCAAGGCTGCGTTCTGCTGCGTGGTTTGATCCATTTGGGTGACGGCTTCCCCAATCTGGGCCATGCCCGAGCTTTGCTCATGGCTGGCAGCGCTGATTTCACCCATGATGTCGGTGACGCGCCGAATGGCGGTGACCACACCGGTCATGGTCTCGCCAGCTTTGTCCACGAGCAAGGAACCCTGCTCCACACGCTGGACACTGGTGGTAATGAGCTGCTTGATCTCCTTGGCGGCCTCAGCCGAGCGTCCAGCCAGAGCCCGTACTTCGCTTGCCACCACTGCAAAGCCTCGTCCTTGCTCGCCGGCGCGGGCAGCTTCGACGGCGGCATTCAAAGCCAGAATATTGGTCTGGAAAGCGATGCCATCAATGACAGCGATGATGTCGGAAATCTTGTGGCTGCTTTCATTGATGCTCTTCATGGTCTCCACTACCTCTGCGACCACTTCACCGCCCTGTGTAGCCACAGAGGATGCATTCACTGCCATCTGATTGGCCTGGCGTGCGTTGTCGGCATTCTGTTTGACCGTCGCACTCAACTGCTCCATGGACGCAGCAGTTTGCTCAAGAGCACTTGCTTGCTCTTCTGTGCGGCTGGATAGGTCGTTATTGCCCATGGCGATCTGAGCGCTGCCCGAAGCAACTCCCTGAGCATTGCCGCGCACCGCCGACACCGTGCTCACGAGGCTGTGTTGCATGCGTTGCAACGCACTCAGCAGTTGACCGGTTTCATCCTGAGATTTCACCGTGATCTGGCCGCTGAGATCACCTCTGGCCACTCGGTCGGCTGCTGCCATGGCCTGGGACAGGGGGCGGGTGATGGAGCGAGTGATCGTGATGGCAAGGGTCACCGCTAGAAGAATGGCGATTGCACTTGTCGCCAACACTTCCTGGAACAGGTTGTCGGCAGCAGTTTCTGCCTTCTGGCTGGCCACGTCGGAGCTTTGGGTCTGGTGATCCAGCATGCTGCGGATGACCCGCTGATATTCGAGCTGGTTGGGGCGCAGCTGGGTTTCCAGCAGCCTCAGAGCTTCATCTCTTTGGCCCTGATCGATCAGTCCAAGAAATTCATCGCCGGATTTGAGGAAGGCCAGACGGCGCAGCTTCAGTTCCTCCAGCAGCGATTGGCCCAGGCCCGAGTGAGTGTGCTTGCCCAGGGAGTCCATTTCTGCAGCCAGCTCCGTGCGGGTCTTCTGAATCATGGCACGTGCCGAGGCCTGGAGCGTCTCCGTGGAAAAGATCGCGAGGTTGCGGAACTGAATTGCCTGTTCATTGGCGCCATCCGTGATGGTGTTCAGAGTGCGAATGATCGGGATTTGCTTCTGGGTGATGTCGGTGAGGGCTGAGCGCTGAGTCGACGACCCCCAAAGTGCAACCCCTCCCAGCACTAGTATCAGCACCATCAATGTCATGAACGAGAAAGTCAGCCGGGTGGAAATTTTCAAACGATCCATTTCGCGCGCCTCCTTTAGCAGCCAATGCTTTCAGTTTGAGAGCTCGTGTCAGTTTGTGTCCATGCATTCAAAGTGTAACTTTTTGCAAGTTCCAGAGGCACCTTTTTATGAGTGATTGCGGCTTCTGAGCGACAGAGCCCGAGTCCTTGCCTTCTTCCTCCTTGCCGAACTGTATGAGCGCTGTTTCTTGTCTACAGATTTGCGTCATCCCGTCCTGCGCTTTGGCGTAGCCGCCTGGACGCCAAAGCCAAGCTTTTCTTCAGGGTAGGTCGAGATCTGCCCCAACTTTCGCTGGCTCCCACTCGGTTCACTGCCATGTTTCAGCCAATGCCGGAGTGCCATGCGTCGGCAGAGCAAGACCGAGCTCCGATTGAGTCAGGGTGGATATGCGCCGAGGACTATCTTGATGACTATGTCCCATGCAGGACGTGCAGCAGCATCAGCAGCAGCGGCATGGTCACCAGGGCCAGCAGTGTGGAGAGGGCGATGCTGGCCACCACCTCATCCTCGGCAACCCGGTAGCGCTGGGTGAAGAGCAGTGCGTTGGCACCCACAGGCAAGGCCGAGCAGATCAGCATCACGCCCATGGCCGGGCCGCGCAGTTGAAGTGCCCAGGCGCAGATGAGAAACACAAGTGGGTGCACCAGTGACTTGACCAGCGTGATGCGCATCGCGGGTCGCCAGTAAGCTCCGATCCTGGTGTAGGCCAGCGTGACGCCGACGAGCAGCAACGCCATGGGACCCATGGCCGAGCCCAGCATCTTGAGTGAGGTATCAAGCACGTCTGGCAGAGGCCAGCCTGTCAATGACCACAGCAGGCCAGCCAGAATCGGCAAAGGCACGGGGTGAATGACGCTATTGCGCACTGCCTGCCAGACAGTGCGTCCCATGGACCGTTTGTTGTGGGTGTCGTCCGCGTGCTGTTCACGGGAGGATGCCAGCTCGAACACCATGGTCGCGGCCGTCAGCAATACCAGGGCATGCACCGAGATCAGGGTGAACAGTGTCACCAGCCCCTGCTCGCCAAAGGCCAGGCCCACGAGCGGTACGCCGATCATGGCTGCATTGCTGAACATGCTGGCCAATCCGCGCGCCGCAGCCAGAGTGTTGAAGCCGTAGACCAGCATCGTTGTCACGAATACGATGATGGCCGATAGGAAATACACGCCAATCGGACGGTAATCCAATTCGCCGACATGGACCTGAGCCATGGTGCGAAACAGCAGTGCAGGCAGAAGCAGTAGGAACACAAGGTTGGACATGTCCTTGACTGCTGCCTGCCGCACCAGCCCGACACGCGCCAAGCCAAACCCCGTACCGATCAACGCAATCACCGGTAGTAGTGCCGCTATTGCGGAACCATTCATTCAACTCTCCAACAAAACCGACTCGCTGCTTGCACCTTGCTCCAGGCTTGAGCATATGCACTTCTCGGGCGCTGAGCTTAACTCTTGTGCCTACTCGTTTTCAGAGCCTGCATCCTCTGCTCGCTATCGCACAACCTGCTAAATGAGCAAGTCTTGGTTGCTATTGGGCGAGGTGACGCCCCAGCCTGGCTTGCCCGACTCTCCGGCAAGCAGCACCGTCATATCGTGCCTTTGTTGGAGTGCGGCGGCGCACATGACTTCCAATAGCAGGTGTGCGCCCGGAATGGCTTTCTGTTCAATGGCTTGCACGATGGACCTTCTTTCTGGCAATGAGGCGTGAGTCCATGTTCCCGCCTCATTCAACCCTTGATGCTGAGGGTATGGTGCACTTCCACCAGCTCCTTCTGGGCGGCCATGACGGCATCGATGTCCTTGTAGGCCATCGGGATCCCGTCGATCATGCCTTCCGTGGCCTTGATCCGACCGACCACCGAGTGCAGCGTCTTGGCCTTGGTGCGGTTCCTCACGCGGCCCGCGTGGTGGCTGCAGCTTTCAACGCTCTCGGGGTTGCCCATGCCCCGCACGATGTAGATGCACGCGCCCATGCTGCCGGGGATGATGCCCGTCTCGCCGCGCCTGGCGCTTACCGCATCCTTGCGGGTGACGAGCACATCCTCGCCAAAGTGACGCTCCTTCTGCACATCGTTGTGGTGGCAGTTCACGACTTCCACATGGCCTGGCAAGGCCTGGCAAGCATCTCGCGCCCGGTGGCAATCAGGTTGGCCGTCATCACTTTCTGTTTGACCGCTTGCAGCTGCAGCCCGTCATCACCGTCTGCCGCGCATCGACCACGCTGTCCGATGCGGGCCGCAAGTTGTTTGAGCAGGTGCGCCAGTAAAAAAAGCCTGGTCAACGATGCAGACCGGCTGCGCAAATTTCTGCATAAATTTGGTTTGAAATGGGAGTAGCTCAAACAATCATATTGATAGCTGCTTGCGTTTTATCCATAAGCGTTAAAGGCCAAAAAGGCTTTAAGTTGATGGACTGAGCCGCAAGCTGTGCCGGTTCGCAGGCATACTTCGGGCCCATGGCTCATACCTTCTTCTGGCACGACTACGAAACCTTTGGCGCCCAGCCGCGCTACGACCGTCCCGCGCAGTTTGCGGGCATACGCACGGATGACCAGCTCAACGAAATCGGCGAGCCCGTGATGTGGTACTGCCAGCCGGCCAATGACTATCTGCCCGACCCGCAATCCTGTCTGATCACGGGGATCACGCCCCAGCGGGCGCTGGAGGAGGGTGTTCCGGAGCATGAGTTTGCAGCGCTGATCGAGGCCGAACTGGCGCAGGCCGGCACCGTGGGCGTGGGCTACAACACCATTCGTTTCGACGACGAGATCACGCGCTTCATGTTCTGGCGCAATCTCATCGACCCTTATGCGCGCGAATGGCAGAACGGCTGCGGCCGCTGGGATTTGCTCGACGTGGTGCGCATGGTCTATGCGCTGCGTCCTGAAGGCATTCAGTGGCCGACCAAGGAAGACGGTACGCCCAGCTTCAGGTTGGAAGACCTGGCCCGCGCCAATGGACTGTTGCACGAGCAGGCCCACGATGCGCTGAGTGATGTGCGCGCCACGATTGCTCTGGCCCGACTGATTCGCGAAAAGCAGCCGCGCCTGTTTGACTTTGCCTTTGGTCTGCATAAAAAGGACGGCGCTCTGCGCGAGATGGGCCTGCCCGCCACGCAGGAGCACGCGCGCCCGTTTCTGCATGTGACCGGCATGATCAGCCCCGCGCGTGGCTGTCTGGGCGTGATGTGGCCGCTGGCCACCCATCCCACCAACAAGAACGAAGTCATCTGCTGGGATCTGGCGGCGGACCCGACCGAGCTTTCGGGCATCAGCATCGAAGAGCTGCGCCTGCGCCTGTTCACGCGTCAGGCCGAGCTGCCCGAGGGCGTGACCCGTCTGCCCATCAAGAGCATCCACGTCAACAAGTCGCCCATGGTGGTGGGAAGCCTCAAGACCCTGAGTCCCGCGATGGCCGAAAAATGGGGCGTGGACATGGAGCTGGCGATGCAGCATGCGGCGGTTGCCCGCGATCTGCCCGATATGAGCGCGCAGTGGAAGGCCGTCTTCACGCGCGAGGCGGGCGAGCCGCTGGATGCCGACCAGGATCTGTATGGCGGCTTTGTGGGCAATGAGGACCGTCGCCGTCTGGAGCGCATCAAGCGCCTCTCGCCCCAGGAGCTGGCGCTGGACAAGACCGGCTTTGACGATGCACGCCTGACAGAGCTGGCCTGGCGCTACCGTGCGCGCAATTTCCCTCAGACGCTCGATGCCGGGGAGCTGCAGCGCTGGGAGCAGCACCGTGCAGCCTGCCTGATCGAAGGACAGGGCGGGGCGCGCACGGCGGAGCAGATGTTCACCATGATCGATGCGCTGTCGGAATCCGTGGACGAGCGCGGCGAGGAGATTCTGGGCGATCTCTACGACTACGGCAGCAATCTGGTTCCCGAAAGCTAAGCGTAGCCGTTCAATTGAGCCGCATCAGCGCTCCTGCGGCAGGCTGCGCCTGGCGAGCTCGGTGAGCAGGGCGATGAGCACCCGCGCCGGCTCGCTCAGGTGCCGCTCTGCGCGATGCACCAGGCCAACGTCGCGGTGGAAGGTGTGCGCCCCCAGGTCGATGGCGCGCACGGCCGCGGGCCAGCGACGCTGCGCCGCGGTCTGGGGAACCAGGGCCACGCCCACGCCGTTGGACACCAGCTTGACGATGGCTTCCAGCTCGTCGGCTTCGCACACTTCCTTCAGCGTGAAGTGCATGCTGCGCAGGAAGCGATCCACCTGACGGCCGCCGAACGAGGCTCGGTCGTAACGTATGAAGGGCTGGCTGGCCAGCAGCTCGGCCCAGTTGTCGCCCCGGGTGGCGCGCGGCACCAGCAGCCGGAAAGGCTCGTGCGCCAGCGCCGTCCAGCGCAGATCGCTTTGCAGCGCAAAGGGCGGGCGTATCAGCGCGGCCATGTCCAGCTCGCCTGCATCCACCAGATTCATCAGTTGCAGCGACACGCCGGGAATGATGCGCGTGCGGCATTGGGGGAACTGCTGGTGGAGTCTGGCCAGCGCATCGGGCAGCAGTGAACGCTGCAGCGATGCGATGGAGCCCAGCTGCACGGAAATGCTGGCGGGCTGCCCCTGTCCCGAAGAACCCAGGTTGGCGTACAGCCGCAGCAGCTCCTGCGCTTGCAGCAGCACCTGCTGCCCCATCTTGTTCAGGCGGGCCGTGCGACCGATGCGGTCGAACAAGGCGAACCCCAATTCACTTTCCAGGCGCTGCATTTGCGCGCTGACAGCGGCTTGCGTCAAACCTATCCGGTCGCCCGCCGCGGCGAAGGTGCCTTCTCGGGCCACGGCGATGAAGGTGTTCAGCTCTTTCAACATTCATAAATTTTATTTGTGTATTTGAGAAAAATATATTGATTTTGTTTTTCATCAAGGCTTTTTACGATGGCTGCAGTCTCAGGCATGTGCCGGGCCCGTAGCGACGCCGGACATCGAGGTCCGACGCAGCCAGGCCTTGCCCGCAGGCTTTTCCCTCGACCCCATAACGATTTCCGGAGTTTCCCCATGAGCCTGTCTCCCTTTCACTTGGCCATTCCCGTGTATGACCTGCCCGCGGCGCGCCGTTTCTATGGCGAAGTGTTCGGCCTGCCCGAGGGGCGTTCCAGCACGCAGTGGGTGGACTTCGACTTCTACGGCCACCAGCTGGTGATTCACGAGCATCCCAAGACTGTCTCCCAGGACAGCGCACACACCAATCCGGTCGACGGTCACGACGTCCCGGTGCCGCACTTCGGCATCGTGCTCGCATGGCCGCAATGGGAAGCCCTGGCCGAGCGCCTCAAGTCCTTTGGCACCGAATTCGTCATCGAGCCCTATATCCGCTTCAAGGGCCAGGTGGGCGAGCAGGCCACCATGTTCCTGCTCGACCCCTGCGGCAATGCGCTGGAGTTCAAGGCTTTCAAGGACATGAGCCAGCTGTTCGCCAAGTAGGCAGCGAGATGCGTCCGGGCCTGTTCCCGCAGCGCCCGCAAAACGGTGTTTTTCTCCAGGCAAGAACAAAAAGGATTGAACGATGAAAGTCATATTGAGCCATATCGTCATGGGGGTGGCCGCCTGCCTGGCCGGCGCAGCGCAGGCCGAGACGCTGGACAGGATCAGGGATACGGGTGTGGTGACCATGGGCGTGCGCGAGGCCTCGGGCACCATGTCCTACACCCTGGGCAACGGCAAGTACGCGGGCTTTCATGTGGAGCTGTGCGAGAAGGCGCTGGCACGCATGCAGCAGCAGTTGAAGCTGCCGCGGCTGGAGATCCGCTATCAGATGGTGACGGCGCAAAACCGCGTGCCCCTGGTCGCCAACGGCACGGTGGATGTGGAATGCGGCACTACCACCAACAATGCGGCACGCCAGAAGGAGGTGGCGTTCGCACCCACGGTCTACATGGAGGAGGTGCGCACGGCCGTGCGCAAGAGCTCGGGCATCACCGAGGTGGCGCAGCTCAAGGGACGCAACGTGGCCGCGACCACGGGCGCCACGGCCGTGACCCTGCTCAGGCGCTTCAGCAAGGAAAAGGGCGTGGACTTCAATGTGCTGATGGCCAAGGACAATGCCGAATGCTTCATCCTGCTGGAGACGGGCCGCGCGGATGCCTGTGTGGCGGACGGCCAGATCCTGGCGTCGGGACTGTCGCGGCTGCGTGATCCGGGGCAGTACGCCATCGTGGGCGAGCCCTTCAGCGTGGAGCCCATTGCCATCATGCTGGACAGGAAGTCGCCTGAATTCAAGAAGCTGTTCGACGCCCAGATCCGCGAGTTGGCATCCAGCGGCGAAGTGGCCGCGCTCTACGACAAGTGGTTCATGAAGCCCGTGCCGCCGACGGGAGTGGCCATCAATCTGCCGGCATCGGAGGCGACGCGCGCTGCCTGGGCCGCTCCCAGCGACAAGCCGCTGGAGGACTATGTGGCGGTGCGCCTCGTGGTGGGCCGCACGCAATAGCGTCAGGCCATGGCGCGAATGACGACGCCCGCCCGTCCTAGGCCACGGCCCGCTGCAGATTGCTGCGGGCCTGCTGCTCCAGCAGGGCGTGGAAGTGCGAGGTGGCGTAGATGGCCGTGCGCTGAAGAAAGCCCTTTAGCACCTGCCTTCGCTTGAGCGCATAGATTGGGCGTGGCACCCAGGCGTATTCGGCCCGCACCTGGGTGTCGTACTCGGCAAACCGGCCGGGGGCGGCGCCGAGGATGGCCAGGTCGATGTCCACGAGCAACCGGGCCTCATCGTCTTCGGGCGTGGATTCATGACAGGTGGCCATGATGAGGGCGTGCACGCGCTGGCAGGTGGCCTCGCCCACGCCGTTGTCGTCCAGGACCTGGACAGCCCAGCGTGCGCTGTGCAGCTCATTGTCCTTGCCCTTGACGTCGTAGACGGCGTCATGGAACCAGAGCGCGATCTCCACTTCGCCTGGGTGCCGGGCCTGGTACGCCACGGTTTCGAAATGCGCCAGGCATTCGCTCAGATGCTGCAGAGTGTGATAGTGGCGCTGTGGCTCGGCATAGGCGGCAAGAATGGCCTGCTGCAGGCCTTGGGGCGGCGTGGCGTGAAGCGCCTGCCAGGCTCGCCCCCAGGAGCGTTCTAAGAGGGGATCTGAAGCTGTCATGCGGTTTCCCGGACATCAACCAAAAAAGCGATAGCAAACCACGATGGCCGCCACCACGCCGGCCAGCTCGGCCACCAGCGCGCAGGGCACGGCATGGCGCGCGCGCTGAATGCCCACGGCACCAAAGTACACGGCCAGCACGTAGAACGTGGTTTCGGTACTGCCCTGAATCGTGGCTGCGGCCAGAGCCGCAAAACTGTCCACGCCCTGGCTTTGCATGGTCTCGATCAGCATCGCGCGGGCCGCGCTACCCGAAAAGGGTTTGACCAGCGCCGTGGGCAGGGCATCGACAAAGCGGGCGTCCACGCCCAGGACGTCCACCGTCCAGCGGATGGCCGACAGCGCATATTCCAGTGCCCCCGAGGCGCGAAACACGCCCACGGCGCAAAGCATGGCGACCAGATAGGGCAGCAGGTTCCTGGCCACATCGAAGCCCTCCTTGGCCCCCTCGATAAAGCTGTCGTACACGGCCACCTTGCGCAGCGCGCCCACGCCCACGAACAGCACGATCAGCGCAAACAGCGTGAGGTTGCCCATGAGCGAGGAAAGCTGGGCCAGCGCCGCCGCGCTGAGCGTGGCCAGAAAGGCCATAAAGGCTGCCAGCGCCAGCCCCACGGGCAGCAGGTAGGCCAGCACCACGGGACTGAACAGGGGCAGCCGCTGCACGAGTGCGACGCTGAACAGGCCCACCAGCGTAGAGGCGGAAGTGGCCAGCAGAATCGGCAGGAAGACCAGCGTCGGATCGGCCGAACCCTGCTGCATGCGGTACATGAAGATGGTGACCGGCAGCAGCGTCAGCGACGAGGCATTGAGCACGAGAAACAGAATCTGCGCATTGGTCGCGGTGTCGGGCTGCGGGTTCAGCTCCTGCAGCGCACGCATGGCCTTGAGGCCCATGGGCGTGGCCGCGTTGTCCAGCCCCAGGCCGTTGGCGGCAAAGTTCAGCGTGATCAGGCCCAGTGCTGGGTGACCGCGCGGCACCTCGGGCATGAGCTTGGCAAACAGTGGGCCCAGCATTTTTGCCAGCCATTCGACCACGCCCGCCTTTTCTGCAATGCGCAGAAAGCCCAGCCACAGCGTGAGCGTGCCAAACAGCAGCACCATCACTTCGACCGACAGCCTGGCCATGGCAAATAGAGCCTGCACCATGGATGAGAACACATCTGCCTGACCGCCCAGCAGCCACTGCGCGAGGGCAGCCACTGCTGCCACGAGAAAAAAACCGAGCCACAAGGCATTGAGCATATGAGCGCCTGTTCTGTACTGCTGCCGATTGTGGCGCGAAACCAGGGGCGCGATGGCACACTGTGGCTCCTTGGTTGCCCGGGTGAGCATGGCGGGCCCTCAGATGTTTTGAATCAGACAGGGACAGTGGACGGATGACAGCAAAGCAAGTTCTGTGGGAGCAGCCCTATGGCAAAGGGCTGGCCCTGTTGATGTGTCTGTTCGGCTTTCTTGGCCTGATGAGCGGGTGGATGTTGCTGGAGGCCGATTTCTCCGACGGCTGGCGTACTGGCGCTAGGATTCAGTGGGCGCTGGTGCTGCAGGCCATGCTGGCGCTGAACTCGGCCATGTGCTTCACGCTGGTGTGGCTGCTGTGGACGCGCAATCGCGCAGCTTTGCTGCTGGGCGCTCTTTACGTGGTGCTCGGCGTGGTCAGCCAGGCTGGCATGTTCTGGTATGTCAGCAGGCTCGGCAGCCAGGTCGATATGCTGTCGCTGGGCTTGTGGCTGGGAGAGGCCATCTTCTGGCTCTGCATAGTGGGCTATCTCTACTGGCTCAAAAGCCGCGGCGTGCTGCGCTGATCTAAGCTCAAGGCGTTGCCAGCACGCGCATCAATTGCCCATTGGATGAATCGGTGAGCAGGTACAGCAGGCCGTCCGGTCCCTGGCGCACATCGCGTACGCGCTGGCCCAGGCGCGGCAGCAGCACTTCGGTGGCGGTGACCCTGCCATCGGCAATCTGCAGGCGCTGCAGCTGCATGGCCTTGAGCGCACCCGTGATGAAGGAGCCTTTCCAGGCCACGCCATAGCGCTCGCTGCTCAGATAGGCGAGTCCCGAAGCAGCGATGGACGGTACCCAGTAATGCCGGGGTTGTTCCATGCCCGTCTTTTCGGTGATGCCGGCACCGATCTTGCCGCCGCCATAGTTTTCGCCATAGGTAATGACGGGCCAGCCGTAATTCTTGCCTGGCTCGATGCGGTTGAGTTCATCGCCGCCCTGCGGGCCATGCTCTGTCATCCAGAGTTCGTCATCCGGCCCCAGTGTGGCGCCCTGGCTGTTGCGGTGGCCATAGCTCCAGATTTCGGCCAGCGCATCGGGCCTGCCCGCAAAGGGGTTGTCGCGAGGCACGCTGCCATCCTTGTTGACGCGCACGATCTTGCCCAGATGGGTCTGCAGGTTCTGGGCCTCCTGCATGGCCTTGTAGCGCTCGCCCAGGCTCAGAAAAAGCGAGCCGTCGGGCTTGCCGTTCACCTTGCGCTCCACGATGCGGCAGCCGAAGTGCAGGGCCGAATCGATCTTGGGGCGCTGGCTGAACAGAATCTGCACGTTTTCCAGGGCGCTGGCGTCGGCTGAGAGTCGGGCTTTGGCCATGGCCGTGCTGTTCTTGCCCCGGTCCGCTCCCTGACCCGGTTCCGAGAAGCAGAAATAGAGCTGGCGGTTGCTGGCAAAGTCGCTGTCCAGCACCACGTCCAGCAGGCCGCCTTGCCCGGCTGCGGCGATGGCGGGAAGGCCTTTGAGAGGGGCGTTGAGCCTGCCCCCGGCCTCCACAATGCGCATGCGGCCGGGGCGCTCCGTGACCAGATAGCGTCCGTCTGGCAAGAAGGCCAGTGCCCAGGGGTGCTCCAGCCCTGTTGCCACGGCTTGCGTGCCCAGCTCGGCGGCCGCCAGGGCCTGCGAGCCGATCAGGGCCAGCACGCTGCAGGTGAGGGCGTGAATGGTGATGCGGTGCATTTTTTCCTCCTAGGTGGGCGGTCAGCCGCTTGCTGTTTGCCTGTATTTATGACCCGGACTTGATGCAGTTTGCCGACAAAAGATTGCGCGCAGGTGTATAAATCCGGCTTTTGCTCGCCGATGTTTTGGCGGGCGGCTTGCGTGTGCATAGCGCGGGTTTTGACAACATTCAACAAGGAACGCAGCCATGGGCGCGCAATGGAAAGCAAAGGGCAAGGCGCTGGTCGCCGATGCCAAGGGTAAGCTGTTTGGCAAGCTGGTCAAGGAAATCATGGTTGCAGCCCGTCTGGGCGGCGGCGACCCTGCTGCCAATTCGCGCCTGCGCATGGCGGTGGAAGCGGCCCGCAAGGCTTCCATGCCCAAGGACACGCTGGATCGCGCCATCAAGAAGGGCGCTGGCGTTGGCGCCGATGCCGTGAACTATTCCAGCGTGCTGTTTGAGGGCTATGCCCCTCATCGCGTGCCCGTGATGGTGGAATGTCTGACCGACAATCCCAATCGCACGGCTCCGAATATGCGCGTCTGCTTCCGCAAGGGCCAGATGAGCGCCGTGGCCTGGGATTTTGACCATGTGGGCATGATCGAAGGTGAGCCTGAAAACGGTGCCGACGTCGAAATGGCCGCCATCGAAGCCGGCGCGCAAGACTTCGAAGCTGGTGAAGAAGAAGGTACCACCCTGTTCATTACCGATATTGCCGATCTGGATGCAGTGAGCAAGGCTCTGCCCGCGCAAGGCATCAAGGTGCTGTCGGTCAAGCTGGGCTACAAGGCCAAGAACCCCATCAGCATGAGCAGCCTGTCTGCCGAGCAGCAGGAAGAAGTGCAGGAATTCCTGGCCGGTCTGGAAAACGACGACGACGTGCAGCATGTCTACGCAGGTCTGGTGGACTGAAGTCATCGCAGCATGGCAAAACGAGCGGCCCCGAGGGCCGCTCTTTTTTTTCCCGAGTCGTCCCAGACCAGCGGCCCGGCAGCCGCTTTCTATACTGCAAGCCTGCTGAACTGTCTTGTGGATCGACTTCATGGTTTTCTTACCTCGCATTCCCGCGCCTGTTTCCCTGACCGCGATGGCGGTGGCCTTGTTGCTGGCGGGCCCTGCGCCGCAGGCGGCCGAGCCTGAAAGGCAGACGGGGGTTGCGCGACAGGCGGATTCGCCTGCCGAACAGGATTCGCCTTTTTTCAGGCTGCGCCGTGCCGTGGTTGAGGCGGCACAGGGCAGGCGCTGGGACGATGCCGTTGCCCAGGCGCGCAAGCTGCTGGACATGACGCTGCTGCGCGGCAATCCTTACGAGCAGCTCGATGCCTCCGGTTTGCTCTACGCCTTGCTCTATCAGCAAGGGCAGTACGCGCAGGCCGTGTTGCAGACCGACCGGATGATGGCTCTGGCCGCGGCCGAGGGCTACGACCCGGTCAGCGGTCAGATGCAGGCGCTGATACAGCGCGGTCTGACGGCCGCCATGATGGCCGGCGATCAGGGCGCACTGGCTCGCTATCTGCAGGCGCTCAAGCAGGAGTCCAAGGCTTTTGAGCCGCTGTGGCAGTGGAATACGGCAGACCAGCAGCTGCACTACCAGGCCGCGCAGCTCAGCGTGCCGCTGGTGCAGGGGCGCTGGGTACTGGTCCAGCTGGAGCCGGCCAGGGATCGCAAGGATGTCGCGAGCCTGGAGTACGTCTATCTGAAGCCCGATGGCAGGCGCCTGCGGGTCCGCATGCGGCTCGGTTATGACGATAGTCTGAAAGACATGGACGTTGCAGCCAGGCAGCAGTTGCTGAAGCAGGAGCGCGGCAGTTTGGCCAGCGAGCAGACGCCCGAGCCTGGGCTCAGGCTGCCGGCCCTGCCGTTCGGCGATGCCGTGCAAAGCCAGCACGCCAGCCGCGAGAAAAGAGAAGAGGGGAGGCCCGACATCCTGCACCTGGACTGGGGTCTGGTGCGCGGCAACTGGAATCTGAACCTGCACGCCGAGCAAATGGACAGCGAGCGTGATAGCGCGCTGCAGCAGTTGCCCCTGCTGTGGCAGGCCATGCAATGGCCCAAAGCGCCCGAGCTGCCGCCAGAGCTACCGCGCCAGGAGCGCGAGGTGAGCCACGCCTGGCGGGTCGATGACGACTGGCCCAGGGCCGGTCAACTGGCCCGCGCGGCCTTGGCCGATGCCCAGTTTCCCGCCGAGCTGGCACGCCTGAATACGGCGGCGGGCATCTCGGCCTTCAAGGCCGGTCAGCAAGCCGAGGCCAGCCGCTATCTGGATCAGGCACTGCAGGCCTGGCCCTATGTCAGCCTGTTCAGGCTGGAGTCCGAGCTGGTGGACCTGGCCCAGCAATATGGAGCCGAGCTGGCAGCGCAGCAGGGTCGCGACGGCGATGCCGCGCGACTGATGCGCCAGTACCTGCGCAATGCTGGCGGGCTGCAGAACATCTGGGTGCAGGCCAGTGACCCGCAGGTGGCCGATCTGGAAAATCGGCACACCGGCATGGTGCTGCCCATGCGTGCGGCGGGCTTTCATCTGCAGGAGCCGCGGGATTCGCAGCGCATGATGTACCGCGATCTGATGACTGGGCAGCAACTGGGCCTGACCACGGGGCTGAAGATCCCCGAGTCCGACGAAGCGCAGGAAAAGCTGTTGCGCACCGCGCTGGAAAAGCAGTTCCGCCTGAAGGCGGGGAGCTTGAAGAAGCGCAGCTTCACTGCGCAGACGCGCTCCAAGGACCGCCGGCCTGAAGGCCGTGAATGGACGTTTGAAGTGAGCCCGCAGGAGAGCAGGCCGGGCGCTGCTCCCGTCAAGCGCGTCGTCTTCTGGATGGTTGACCAGGGCGCAAGCCGCGCCATCCTGCGCGCCTCGGTGGCGAGCCCGCGCGAGCAAACCCGGGCCGAGCAGCTGGCCCAGGCGCTGAGCTGGTAGCTCTTTGGTTATTGATACTTATTTGATAGCTGATTTCGCAGTCTGGGTAAGGGATTGTTACTGACTTTGCTGAAATTCATCGGCAATCAGCGCCAGCCCCTGCCGGTAGCTGGTGACGGCAAACGTTGGAAATGCCTGCTTGAACTTGCTGGAGTCGAACAGATTGTCGTGGGCATAGCGGGGCAGCAGCTCTTGAAGCTCGGCCACGGGTTTGGAGATCAGGCCGGCTGCGCTCAGTGCCCAGCGGGGCAGCAGGTGATGGTGGGGAGACCGGAGAGGGCGACCAAAGCTCTGGCTGGCCCAGTCGATCAGCAGCTTGTAGCTGGGACGCTCATCGTCGCATGGCAGATGCCAGGTCTGGCCGTAAGCATCGGGCGTGTTGCCCAGCAAGGCCAGCGAGCGGCTGGCATCGGGCGTCCAGATCAGGGTGCGCAGACAGTCGTCTCGCACGGGGGCCAGCGGTGTCTTGCCGGCCTTGAGCCTGTCAATCACCAAGGTGTTGGTGATGCTCTGCGTCTGCGCCGGGCCGTAGAACTCGGGTGCGCGCGCGATCAGAACGGGAATCTCGCTGCGCGCCATCTCGGACAGCACCATCTCGGCCATGGCGGCGCGCACCCGGCCTTTGCGCCCCACAGGGGCAAACGCCGTCTGCTCGGTCTGCAGTTGCGCGTTCTGCGGGTACATATAGGTGTTGTCGAAGTAGACAAATGGAGCGCCTGCAGCGCGGCTGGCCGCCAGAGCGTTGTGCAGCATGGTCGGAAACTGCTGCTCCCAGAGTTGCGTATCGGGAGGCAGACCTGCGGTGAAATACACCACGCTGCTGCCCTGAACGGCCCTGGCAGTCTGCTCGGCATCGAGCAGATCGGCGGCTTCGAGCAGGTCGGTGTCATGTACCTTGCGCGGGTTGCGGCTCACCAGCTTGAGCTCATCGCTGTAGTTGCGCTTGAGTTCGCGCGCCAGCTCGGTGGCGATCTGCCCGTTGGCGCCCAATATGGTCTGCATTCCTGCTCCTAGATGAATAGCTTCACCAGCCTTGATGGCCGGGAATAACGCTAGCGTAAGCTTGAAGCGTGGTTCAAGGTCAAGCGCGGATTGCGCGAGAATGGCGGACATGAAGATCGGAGAACTCGCCAGGCGCACAGGTCTTGCCGCATCGCGCATTCGCTTTTACGAACGCATCGGTTTGCTGAGCGCTGCCCAGCGCCAGGCCAACGGCTATCGCAGCTATCCCGAGGAGGCGGTACTGGCGCTCAGGCTGATTGCCACGGCGCAGCGGGCCGGCTTCAGCCTGCAGGAGCTGCGCCAGTTGCTGCCGGGCGATCTCGAGCAGTGGCAGCATGACGAGTTGATGGCCACACTGCATCGCAAGCTGCAGAGCATCGATCTGATGCTGGCACAGCTGACGCAAAATCGAGCCGAACTGGGCGAGCTGATCGCCCAGATCGAGGCCAGGCCTGAAGGCACGGACTGCGCTGGCAATGCAAGGCGCGTGCTGTCGCAGATGCGCTTGCTGGGGCGGGACGGGGAGGCGACGGGCCGGCCCGCTCAGCCCAGCAACTGAGCCACTTGCAGGGCAGTGGCCCGGGCCGACTGCGGGTTCTGCCCCGTCACCAGCCTGCCGTCCGTCACGACCTTGGAGACAAAGGGCAGCCAGGCTTTCTCATACCGGGCACCGCGCTGGCGCATCAACGCTTCGGCGTTGTATGGCACTTGGCCGGCCACGCCGGCCAGCCTTTCTTCCAGCCAGGAAAAGCCTGTCAGCCTGCGTCCGGCGACCAGCAGCGAGCCATCGGACAGACGGGTTTCGAGCAGGCCGCAATAACCGTGGCAGACCGAGGCAACGACGCCACCGCGCTCATGAATGTCGCGCGTGATGCGCTGCAGCCCCTGAGAGGATGGAAAGTCCCACATCACGGCATGGCCGCCAGTGAAATAAATGGCATCAAAGTCTCGCGCATCCACGGCATGAGGCGCAGCCGTGTTGGAGAGCAGGGCCATGCGCGCTGCATCCAGCAGCCATGACTTGGCCGTGGCATCCCGGTTCGGCCATTTCAGCGAGCGCGGCTCCAGCGGCGAGCGGCCGCCCAGCGGGCTGACCAGTTGCTGCGCATAACCCCGCCGGGCAAAGACTTCCCAGGCATGGCTGAGCTCCGACAGCCATAGTCCGGTGGGCTCGGCAGGGTCATCGTAATGGGCGACGTTGCTGACGACGTGAAGAATGCGACGAGGCATGGGGCGTCTCCTGTGGCGCCCAACTTAAGCTTGAAGTGCAGTTCAATGTCAAGCATGCGGTGTGCTTGAGGTATTCCTGTTTTGATAGCCTTCATCGCTTTATGAGTAAGAGATTCGGCTGTTTTTATTGATATTTTCCGAGCTGCGCTGCCAGCCATTCCGCTTTGTGATGGGGGTGGGCTCCAGCCTGGCTGTTGTGGCGGGCTTTATGCGTTAAGTTTCAAGCTGCTGTCCCTGAGTGTGCACATGCTCGGCGGACCTGAGTTTCCCGGATTTGTCTTGAAAGGTGCCCATGGTGCACAAGCGCTCTCTCGTAAAAGCCCTGGCGGGTGCCGCCTTCGTACCTGCCGCATTGCTGGCCCAGGCCCAGGATCTGGCCGTGACCGTTGGCGTGACGGCCGGCCCCCACGCCCAGATTGCCGAAGTGGCCAAGCAGGTTGCAGCCAGGCAGGGCCTGAAGGTCAGGTTGGTGGAGTTTGGCGACTTCATCCAGCCCAATGCGGCGCTGTCCACCGGCGATCTCGACGCCAATATCTATCAGCACCAGCCCTTCCTTGATGCCCAGAACAAGGATCGTGGCTACAAGCTGGTGCCCGTAGCCAAGGCCGTGAACCAGCAAATGGGCGTGTACTCCAGAAAGGTCAGAAAGCTGGCCGATCTCAAGAGCGGCGCGCGGGTGGGTATTCCCAACGATCCCACCAATGGCTCGCGTGCTCTGATGGTGCTGGCCAAGCAGGGATTGATCACGCTCAAGGCCGATGCCGGTGCGCGGGCTTCGGTGCTGGACATCACGGCCAACCCGAAAAAGCTCAGGTTTGTCGAGCTCGAAGCCGCCCAGCTGGCCCGCGCCCTCGATGATCTGGATGCCGCGGCTGTCAATAGCAGCTATGCCGTGGCAGCCGGTCTGTCCCCCCAGGGCGATTCGCTGGCGCTGGAAGATGTGAACACGCCTTATGTGACCGTGCTCATCGTCACGCGCGTCGGTCATGAAAACAGCAAAGCCTTGCAGGCCTTTGTGAAGGCCTACCAGTCACCCGAGGTCAAGGCCTTTGTGGAAAAGACCTTCAAGGGTGCTTACACAACCGCATGGTGACCGCATGAATCAGCCCTGGAATCAACTGGATGAGGCGTTGTTCGAGCGCGCCAAGGCCTTGCTGGACGAGGAGTGGCTGAGCCGCGATGCTGATCTGGCGCCGCTGCTGCCTGTGGTGCTGGAACGCGGCGTGGGCCAGGATTGGCACAAGGCCGGTACTTTTCGCCACCACCTGGCAGGCGTGGCGCGCTCTCTGGCGCTATGGCAGCAACCCAGGGAGGTGCGCCAGCTGGGTCTGCTGCACAGTGTCTACGGCAATGCCTTTGTCGATCTGGTCAAGTTCGATGCCGGCAACGAGCGCGATCAGCTCAAGCGCCTGGTCGGGGAGCAGGCCGAGCATCTGGTCTATCTGTTTTGCACCATGAGCCGCACACAGTTCGTGCAAAAGCTGCTGGCTGGCGAGCTGGGGGCCGACGGCAGCCTGCAGATCGAGCGCAACGGCCCCGAGCCGCGGGAGACCATCAGACTCACCGCCTATGAAGTGGCTGTGTTCGCGATCGTCAGCATGGCCGACAGCATGGAGCAGTGGTTCAGCTGGCAGGAAGACATCTATTCGCGTTTCCCTTCCGTGGACCACAGTCGCCAGCAGGCCGTGCACTGGGCGGCGTCGCTGTGGCCCGGCCCCATGCGCCCCAGCAGCCGCATGCTCAGCCAGATCAGCGGCCTGGGCCAGGCGCTGCAGCATCCTGCTCTCAAGACCCAGCTGCCGCTGCCGCCCGTGTTTGCGAACTGCAGCCAGCTGCTGAGCGCGGGCAACGAGGCTGCGGCCGTGGCGCTGTACTGGTCGGTGATTCAGCTCGATCAGCCGCTGATCGATCTGGACGCTGCCACCGCCACGCTGGAGCAGGCTGTGACCCTCAACCCCTGGGTGGGCGAGCCGCAGATGGTGCTGGCCCAGCTCTATCTGAGCGCGGGCCGCAGCGCCGATGCTGCTAGAGCCGCTGAGAGCGCGCTGCAGTGCTTTTGCACCTGGGGCAATGCCTGGGACAAGCGCGTGCAGTGGGATGCCTGGATTGCCTGGACGCGTATCTTGCTGCAGTCGGCCCGGCAGGACAGCTGGCCTGCACGGCTGGACAAGCTCAACAATATGGCGCTGAATCAGGTCTGAGCTGGATCTGAAATTGATAGCTGCCAGCGCTTGATAGATAAGATCTGCAGGCTGTTTTTAACATGAAAAAAAGCCCGAAGGCCTTGCGCCTGGGGCTTTGTGTTGGCAAGCAGCCGTGCTTACTTGGTGCCGAAGATACGGTCGCCCGCATCACCCAGGCCGGGCAGGATGTAGCCATGGCTGTCCAGCTCGCGGTCCACGGCGGCGGTGTAGATGTCCACATCGGGGTGGGCGGCCTGCATGGTCTTCACGCCTTCGGGGGCGGCCAGCAGGCACATGAACTTGATGGACTTGGGCGCGCTCTTGTCCTTGAGCTGCTGCACGGCCGCCACGGCCGAGTTGCCGGTGGCCAGCATGGGGTCGACCACGATCACGTCGCGCTCGCCCATGTTCTCGGGCATCTTGTAGTAGTACTCGACGGGCTTGAGGGTCTCGGGGTCGCGGAACAGGCCGATGTGACCGATACGGGCACCGGGCACCACGTTGAGCATGCCGTCCAGGAAGCCGTTGCCTGCGCGCAGGATGGAGACCAGCGCCAGCTTTTTGCCGTCGATGACCTTGCCCATGGTCTTTTCCATGGGGGTTTCGATCTCGACATCCTGCAGCGGGAAGTCGCGCGTCAGCTCATAGGCCATCAGCGTGGACAGCTCGCCCAGCATGCGGCGAAAGCTGTTGGTCGATGCTTCCTTGCGGCGCATCAGTGTCAGTTTGTGCTGGACCAGGGGGTGGTCGATCAAATGCAAAGTGCTCATGTTCTTGGTCTTTGTGGTGAAGGCAGGCAGGCCCGCTTGTGGCGGGCTCGTGCTTGCAAAATTGAGATCAGGCGGATGCGGGCCGGGCCGCAACGGACGCTATTTTCGCTGTCACTCGGACAGCAGGCTGGCAAAACGCTCTAAATCCACATTGCCGCCACTGATCACAATGCCCACGCGCTTGCCCTTGAGCGGCAAACCGCCGTGGATGGCGGCTGCCAGAGACAGCGATCCCGTGGGCTCGGCCACGATTTTCATGCGCTCGGCATAAAAGCGCATGGCCTGGACCAATTGCTCGTCGTTGACGGTAAGAACCTCGTTCACTCGCTGCTGGATGATGGCAAAGGTCAGATCGCCCGGCGCCTGGGTCTGAGCACCGTCGGCAATGGTGCGCGGCGTAGCTATTTTGACGATATGGCCGGCGCGCAGCGACTGCTGCACATCGTTACCGGCTTCGGGCTCGACGCCGATCACCTTGCATTGCGGAGCCAGGGCGTTGGCGGCCAGCAGACTGCCGGAGAGCAGACCGCCGCCGCCCAGGCAGACAAACAGATAGTCCAGATCCGGTACTTCCTCCAACAGCTCCTTGACGGCCGTGCCCTGGCCGGCAATCACGTCGCGGTGGTTGTAGGGCGGGATCAGCGTCATACCGCGCTCGGTCGCCAGCTTGTCGGCGATGGCTTCGCGGTCTTCGGTGAAGCGGTTGTAGGTGACGACCTGGGCGCCATAGCCGCGCGTGGCCGCCATCTTGGAGGCCGGTGCATCCTCGGGCATGACGATCAGGGCAGGCATGTCCAGCAACTGCGCTGCCTGGGCAATGGCCTGGGCATGGTTGCCTGAGGAAAAGGCCAGGGCGCCGCCCTTGCGCTGCTCGGGTGTGAACTGCGCCAGAGCGTTGTAGGCGCCGCGAAACTTGAAAGCGCCTATGCGCTGCAGGTTCTCGCATTTGAAGAACAGGCGCGCGCCCAGCTGTTCGTCCATGGTGCGGCTGGTCAGCACCGGCGTGCGGTGGGCTACGCCCTGCAGGCGCTGGGCAGCGGCCACGACATCGTCATAAGTGGGCAGGGGGGCGGTGTTTGTGCTCATGGCAAGACAGGCTGGGGTGGTACTGAATCCATGATAACGGCGCCTCGCCCACTTCAAGCCGATTTGCTGCGTTGCGGCTCGGCTACCTGTCGATGGCGCCCAGCGGGCCATCGAGAAGATAGAGAAATACGAGCGGAAAAGGCATGCAGGCCTTTATTGGTAAGTGCTGATAGCTATTCAATCAGGAGCGATCGCCCGCTTGAGGTAGTGCTGGTGCAAACGCCTGTAGCGGCTCCAGAGCAGGGAAGTCACCGGCGCGCTTGGCCTGCATGGCACTCACGGCCTCCATGACATGGCGGTTGCTCCAGATGCCGCTTTGCACCCAGCCCATTTGCTGCAGCGAGTCGCTCACGCTGTGGTCGCGCGCGTAGTTGATCACCTGCTTGCTGCCCCAGATGGCCACGGGCGGCTTGGCCGTAATTTCGCGCGCGCAGGCGAGAGCTGCTGTGACGGTGGCTTCGGGCGTGTCGTAGACGGCGTTGACCAGACCGTGACTGGCGGCCTCCTGCGCTGTCATGCGGCGGCCGGTGTAGGCCAGCTCCTTGACGATGCCTAGCGGCATCAGCTTGGGCAGGCGCTGCAGGCTGCCCAGGTCGGCGGTCATGCCGATATTGATCTCCTGCACGCAGAAAAAGGATTCGGCGCTGGCATAGCGTATGCAGGCAGTGGCCACCAGATCCAGTCCGCCACCCACGCAGGCGCCCTGAATGGCGCAGATCACGGGCATGCGCAGGGCTTCGATCTTGTTGAAGGTGGACTGCAACTGGGCCAGGGTGTCGATGATGGCGGCGCGGCCCTCGGGCGTGCGGTCATTGGGCGCAAAGGCGGGGTCGGCAAAGGTCTCGAGTGCCATGCCGGCGCAAAAATGCTTGCCCGTGCTGCTGATGACCAGTGCGCGCGACTGGCCGCTGCGCTGCAGTGTGTCCAGCACCAGGTCCAGCTCCTGCCAGAACCTGGGATTCAGAGTGTTGAAGGCATCGGGGCGGTTGAGCACCAGATGGGCAATATGGTCGACCAGGTCCAGGCGAAAGCTGCTCAGACCGGCGGTCAGCAAGGTGTCGTCAGAGGTATGGGGCATGCCGGCATGGTGTCTTGCTGCGTAGGCCGCGCCAGTCACACTTGCGACTGCAGACAGAAAAGCCGGTCTGGGTCAAACCTGCGGTGCCAGCCGTTCCCTCCTGGGTGCATGGAGCGGCTGGCAGAGAAGCTGGTGAAGAGATGGATGCTGTGTTCCAGCAACTTCAACCAGAATCAGGCAGTCAGGGCTGGCGCTCTGTCTGCGGTATGGACCTTGAACACGGCCACCATGCCGGTCAGGCGCTGGGCCTGGTCGCTCAGCGAGACAGCGGCCGCCGTGGATTCCTCGACCAGGGCTGCATTTTGCTGCGTCATCTGGTCCAGGTTGGTCACGGCCTGGTTGACCTGGCTGATACCGTCATGCTGTTCCGTGGCCGAGGCACTGATCTCGCCAATCATGTCCGAGACCTTGCCGACGCTGCTGACGATTTCTTCCATCACGCGGCCTGCCTGGGAGACCTGGTCTGCGCCTTCCTGGGCGGCGTCCACGGAGGTGGTGATGAGCGCCTTGATCTCCTTGGCGGCCTCGGCACTGCGGTGGGCCAGGGCGCGCACTTCGCCGGCAACCACGGCAAAGCCTCGGCCCTGTTCGCCGGCGCGCGCGGCCTCGACCGCAGCGTTGAGTGCCAGGATATTGGTCTGGAAGGCGATGGAGTCGATCACGCCGATGATGTCGGAGATGCGGTGTGCGCTGTCGCTGATGCGTCCCATGCTGCTGACCACGGACTGCACCACATGGCCGCCGCGCTGAGCGACCTGTGCGGCATTGCCTGCCAGATGGTTGGCCTGGCGGGCGGTGTCCAAGGCCTGGGCGACGGTGGCGGTCAGCTGCTCCATGCTGGCTGCGGTTTCCTCGAGATTGGCGGCGGTCTGCTCGGTGCGTGCGGACAGGTCGTGGTTACCTGTAGCGATTTCGGCCGAGGCGGTGCTGATGGAGTGCACGCTGGTACGTACATCGCTCACCAGGCTACGTAGCTGGGCTGCCATGGTCGAGACGGAGCTCAGCAGGCGGCCGAACTCGTCATGGCGGTCGTTGCCGGCGGTTACCGTGAGATCGCCCTGTGCAATGGCCTGGGTCAGCTCCACGGCTTCATTCAGAGGTTGGGTGATGGAACGGGTGAGGGCCAGCGCCAGGCCCAGGGCGGCGGTCAGCACCAGGGCCTGCACCACCCAGGACAGCCAGATCGCTCTTTGCTGGTCTTGCTGCAGCTGAAGGCTGGCGGCGTCGCGCTGCTGCTCCTGCAGCTTCACAAAGTCCTGCAGCGAATCGACATAGCGGCCGATGGCGCCCAGATATTGCAGGCGGATGAAGTCGCGCATGGCTTCGATATCGCCGCTCAGCTTGATCTCCCTTGCCTGCTTGTTCAGCGCCAGAACTTCGGCGCGCACGGCGGCGATCTTCTGCAGGGCAGCCTTGTCAGCATCGCTTTGAGCCAGTTTGATGACCTGCGCCTGCAGCGCCCCGTTGACGGCCACGCCTTCGCTGACGCGCTCGTCCATGCGCTGGGTCAGCGCTTCGTCGGTGGTCATATTGCTGGTGAGCACGCGTTCGCCCGTGGTCTCGGTCGCACCTTTCCATTGAAGGGCGAGATTGATGCGATTGTCATAGTCGGTCAGGGTCTGCATGCCGGCCTGCAGGGCCTGGGTGGATGAGTGCTGGTTCCATAGCGAGACGGCCAGCATCATGGTCAGAAGCCCGCCCAAAGTGCACCACAGCTTGGTGGATACACGCCATTGATTGAATTGCATTGGCAGAAAATTTGCAAAAGCACTGCCCGGCCCGAGCGAACTGGTGGTCTGCGGCAAGACTGGGCAGCGTGGTTAGCGTAGAG
The DNA here is from genome assembly GCF_001010305.1 of Comamonas sp. E6. Lineage (NCBI taxonomy): Bacteria > Pseudomonadati > Pseudomonadota > Betaproteobacteria > Burkholderiales > Comamonadaceae > Comamonas > Comamonas sp. E6. The sequence continues at coordinate 134,975 of NZ_BBXH01000009.1, read as the reverse complement.
GAAAGAAGCGGCTGTGCCTGCAGGCAGCAGCACATGTCCAAGAGACTGGCGGCTGGCACCAGGGGATGGATTTATTATGTATCGACATAATGACTGCCGCCTTGAGCGCTTTCTGTGCGGCGGCCGCAAAAAAGGCCTGCTGACGCAGGCCCTTGGAGCGAGTGAGCGCGTTGGAATCAGCGCTTCTTGTTGCCCAGAATGCCGCCCAGCACGCCGCGCAGAATCTCCTTGCCCAGACTGTTGCCCACGGTGCGTACCGTGGACTTGGCCATGGTCTGCACCAGACCGTCGTGCTGGCCGCCGCGCGGGCCGGTACGGCCGAACAGCAGCTCCTTGAGTCCGTCCATCATGGAGTCCGTGGCGCTGCCTTGCGGGGACGTTCCGGCCGCTCCGGCAGCAGCCGGGGCATCGCCGGGCTTGGCGGGCGTGGCGCTCGCAGTGCGGTCGCGCAATATCTCGAAGGCCGATTCGCGGTCCACGGCTTTCTCATAGACGCCGGCGACCAGGGAACCATCGATCAGCGCCTTGCGCTGCTCGGCCGTGATGGGGCCGAGCTGGCTGCCGGGCGGAATCACGAACACGCGCTCGGTCACGCTGGGGCGGCCTTTTTCGTCGAGGAAGCTGATCAGGGCCTCACCCACGGCCAGCTCGGTGATGGCTGCGGCAATGTCCAGACCGGGATTGGGGCGCATGGTGGAGGCTGCCGAGGCCACGGCCTTTTGGTCGCGTGGGGTGAAGGCGCGCAGGGCGTGCTGCACGCGGTTGCCCAGCTGTCCGAGCACGCTGTCGGGAACGTCCAGCGGGTTCTGGGTGACGAAGTACACGCCCACGCCCTTGGAGCGCACCAGGCGCACGACCAGCTCGATGCGTTCGATCAGCACCTTGGGCGCATCGTTGAACAGCAGGTGGGCCTCGTCAAAGAAAAACACCAGCTTGGGCTTCTCGGGGTCGCCGATTTCCGGCAGCTGCTCGAACAGCTCGGACAGAAGCCAGAGCAAAAAGGTCGAGTACAGGCGCGGCGCATTCATCAGCTTGTCGGCCGCCAGCACGTTGATCACGCCCATGCCATTGGCATCGGTCTGCATCAGGTCGTTGATGTCGAGCATGGGCTCGCCAAAGAACTTGTCGCCGCCCTGGCTTTCAATGGTCAGCAGCCCGCGCTGTATGGCTCCCACGCTGGCCGAGCTGATGTTGCCGTACTGGGTGGTGAACTGCTTGGCGTTGTCGCCCACAAAGTTCAGCATGGCGCGCAGATCCTTGAGATCCAGCAGCAGCATGCCGTTGTCGTCCGCAATCTTGAACACCAGATTGAGCACGCCCATCTGGGTCTCGTTCAGATTCAGCATGCGGCCGATGAGCAGCGGGCCCATGTCCGAGATGGTGGCGCGCACCGGGTGGCCCTGCTCGCCGAACACATCCCACAGCGTGGCAGGGCAGGCCAGGGGCTGTGGCAGGTCCAGGCCGCGATCCTTGAGCGAGGCCGCCAGCTTGCCTTCGATCTTGCCGGCCTGGCTGATGCCGCTCAGGTCTCCTTTGACGTCGGCCATGAAAACCGGCACGCCGATCTGCGAGAAGCTTTCGGCCAGTTTCTGCAGTGTGACAGTCTTGCCGGTGCCTGTTGCGCCGGTGATCAGGCCATGCCGATTGGCCAGTCCGGGCAGCAGGGTACATTCTGTGGCAGAGTGCTGGGCAATCAAAAGGGGTGAAGCCATTTCGGGTTTCCTCTGGGGGGGCATGCAGTCAAAAGTAAAATCGCTCCCGCTAGGTTAAATCAAATATCAAAGGATTCCCTGTGGCAGGACACAGCAAATGGGCCAACATCCAGCACCGCAAGGGTCGCCAGGATGAAAAACGTGGCCGCATCTGGACGCGCATCATTCGTGAAATCATGGTCGCAGCCCGCCAAGGCGGCGGCGACCTGAGCGCCAACCCGCGTCTGCGTCTGGCGGTGGACAAGGCCAAGGCCGCCAATATGCCGGCCGACAATATCAAGCGCAATATCGACAAGGCCACGGGTAACCTCGACGGCGTGACCTACGAGGAAATCCGTTACGAAGGCTATGGCATCGGCGGCGCGGCCATCATTGTGGACACAATGACGGACAATCGCGTACGTACGGTGGCCGATGTTCGCCATGCATTCAGCAAGTACGGTGGCAATATGGGCACCGAAGGCTCGGTGGCCTTCCAGTTCAAGCATGTGGGTCAGATCATGTTCGCCCCCGGCACGGACGAAGAAAAAGTCATGGAGATCGCGCTGGAAGCCGGTGCCGACGATGTGATCACCGATGACGAAGGTGGCATCGAGGTGCTGACGGCCCCCGGCGACTTTGAAGCCGTGCGTGACGCACTGCAGGCCGCCGGCTTTACCGCCGACATGGCCGAGGTGACCATGCGCCCCGAAAATACAATCGCCCTCGAAGGCGATGATGCAGCTCGCATGCAGAAGCTGCTGGACATGATTGAAGACTTGGATGACGTTCAGGACGTCTACCACAACGCAGAACTATGAAAATTCTTGTGATTGGCGGCGGTGGCCGTGAGCACGCTCTGGCGTGGAAGTTGGCCGAATCGCCCAAGGCGACCAAGGTCTATGTGGCTCCCGGTAACGGTGGCACTGCCCTGGCTGGCGGCAAGCTGGAGAACCTCGACATCACCGATGTGAAGGCTCTGCGCGAATGGGCCCAGGCCGAAAAGATTGCCGTGACCGTCGTGGGGCCCGAGGCTCCGCTGGCGGCTGGCGTGGTCGATGAGTTCCGTGCCCACGGACTCAAGGTCTTCGGCCCGACCAAGACTGCAGCCCAGCTGGAGTCGTCCAAGGCTTTCTCCAAGGACTTCATGGCGCGCCACAGCATCCCCACGGCGCAATATGAAACCTTCACCGACCCGGTTGCGGCCCATGCCTATGTGGATCGCCTCGGTGCACCCATTGTCATCAAGGCCGACGGCCTGGCGGCCGGCAAGGGCGTGGTGGTTGCCATGTCGCTGCAGGAAGCCCACGACGCCGTGGACTTCATGCTGGTGGACAACAAGTACGGTGTGCAGCACAACGAAGGCGGTGCACGCGTCGTGATCGAGGAATTCCTCGATGGCGAGGAAGCCAGCTTCATCGTGCTGTGCGACGGCAAGAACGTGCTGGCACTGGCGACCAGCCAGGACCACAAGCGTCTCAAGGACGGCGACCAGGGCCCCAACACCGGCGGCATGGGCGCTTATTCGCCGGCACCTGTGGTGACCGCCGATGTGCATGCCCGCGCCATGCGCGAAATCATTCTGCCCACCATCCGCGGCATGGAAAAAGACGGTGTGCCCTATACCGGCTTCCTGTACGCAGGTCTGATGATCGACAAGGCAGGCCACCCCAAGACGCTGGAGTTCAACTGCCGCATGGGCGATCCGGAAACCCAGCCCATCATGATGCGTCTCAAGAGCGACCTGGTGGATGTGATGCTGGCAGCCTGCGAAGGCAAGCTCGACCAGCTGGAGCTGCAGTGGGACCGCCGTACCGCATTGGGCGTGGTCATGGCTGCTGCCGGCTACCCCGAAGACCCGCGCAAGGGCGATGTCATCACCGGTCTGCCCGCCGCAGCCGACGATGCCATGGTCTTCCATGCCGGCACCCAGCTGGGTGATGACGGCCAGCCTGTGACCAGCGGTGGTCGTGTGCTCTGCGTGACCGTGTTGGCCGACAGTGTCAAGCAGGCGCAGCAGAAGGTGTATGACGTGGCACGTGGCATCCACTTCGATGGTGCCCAGTATCGTCGTGACATCGGCTTCCGTGCCGTCAAGAAGGCCGACTGATGAACCAGACATCCTCATCTTCTGTGGCTGATCAGCTGCCTGTGGCCGAGGTGCGTGAGTACCTCATGGGTCTGCAGACCCGCATCACCGAGGCGCTGGAAGCCATCGAAGGCGAGGGTGGTGCGCGTTTCCTGGCCGACGCCTGGCACAAGGAGCCGGGCGAAAAGCTGCAAGGCAACGGTGTCACCAAGATCATGGAGGGCGGGCGCGTGTTCGAGCGCGCAGGCTGCGGTTTCTCGCATGTGCGCGGGCCGCAACTGCCGCCCTCGGCCACACAGCATCGGCCCGAACTGGCCGGTGCGCCGTTCGAGGCCATGGGCGTGTCGCTGGTATTTCATCCGCGCAGTCCCTTGGTGCCAACGGTGCACATGAATGTGCGCATGATTTCGGCCGGCCATGAGGGGCAGCCCAAGACCTGCTGGTTTGGCGGCGGCATGGATTTGACGCCGGTCTACGGCTTCGAGGAAGACGCCGTGCATTTCCATCAGATCTGCCGTGATGCGCTGGCGCCATTTGGCGATCAGCTCTATCCGCGTTTCAAGCAATGGTGCGACGAGTACTTCTTCCTCAAGCATCGCAACGAGCAGCGCGGCATTGGCGGCATCTTCTTCGATGATTTCAGCGAACTGGGCCAGCAGCAGAGCTTTGCCATGCTGCGCTCGGTTGGCGATGCCTTTCTGAAGGCCTATCTGCCCATCGTGGAACGCCGCCGGAATGCGGAGTACACACAGCAGCAGGTGGATTTCCAGCGCTACCGCCGTGGCCGCTATGTGGAATTCAACCTGGTCTGGGACCGCGGCACGCATTTCGGCCTGCAGTCCGGCGGCCGCACCGAATCCATTTTGCTGTCCATGCCGCCTCATGCGGACTGGAGCTATCAGCGTGAGGATGCGCCCGGTACTCCCGAGCGCGATTTGCTCGAGAAATTCCTGATTCGCCGTGACTGGCTTTGAGACGCAGGCCTTTATCCAATAGGTCTGCTTCCCCTGCTGATCGGGCATAAAGCCCTGTCAGCAGGGAAATTTTTAGAAAACTATAATTTCCATAGCTGGATGCGCGCTATCGACTGGCGCGTCAACCTTTTTCAATGCGTGAAGAGCACGGGTCTTAGGGGCCTGAACGCAGACGCTAACCCAGCCCTGATACGGGTGTGGCGCAGCACACGCTATATTGATCCCATCATTTACTGATTCCATCGCCTGATGACCACCTCCACCAAATCGGATTCCGCAGCCAAGCGCGACGTCACCAAACTCCAGCGAGCCATTGTTGACGGCCTCGAAGACGTCAAGGCCCACGACATCCAGGTGTTCAACACCGAAGCACTGTCGCCGCTGTTCGAGCGCGTGATCGTGGCCTCGGGTACTTCCAACCGCCAGACCAAGGCACTTGCCTCCAGCGTGCGCGAAGCCGTCAAGGAAGCTGGGTTTCCCGTGCCCCGCCAGGAAGGTGAGCAGAACGGCGAATGGATCATCGTGGACTGCGGCTCGGTGGTCTGCCACATCATGCAGCCGGCCATCCGCCAGTACTACCGCCTGGAAGAAATCTGGGGCGAGACACCGGTGCGCATGAAGATCGGTGCCGCCAAGCCCAAGCCCGCCGAAGTGGCCGCCAAGAAGCTGGCTGCCAAGCTGGCAGTGGAAAAGGCAGCTGCGGAAAACACCGTGGTCGAGAAAAAGCCTGCCGCCAAGAAGGCTGCGGCCAAGAAGCCCGCCACCAAGACGGCTGCCGGTGCCAAGCCTGCGGCAAAGAAGCCTGCTGCCAAGTCCGCCGCTGCCAAGACGGTCAAGACCGTGGTCGTCAAGCCCAGCACGCCCCGTACTGCCAAGCCGGTTGCGGCCAAACCCGCAGCCAAGCGTGCTCCCCGCGCCAAGGCCTAAATGAAGCTGACCATCGTGGCTGTAGGCCTGCATGTGCCCGACTGGGCGCAGACGGCCTACGACGATTACGCCAAGCGCTTTCCGCCCGAACTCAAGGTCGAACTCAAGGCCGTCAAGACCGAGCCGCGCGGCTCCAAGACGCTGGAGACCCTGTATGCGGCAGAGCGCAAGCGTATCGAAGCCGCCATCCCCAGGGGCACTCGCATCGTGGTGCTCGACGAGCGCGGCACCAATCTGACCACCAAGGCGTTGGCCCAGCGTCTCAAGGGCTGGCAGCTCGAGAGCGATGATGTGGCCCTGGTCATCGGCGGACCCGACGGGCTGGACCCCGAGTTCAAGGCCGCGGCACACGAGCGCATCCGTCTGTCCGACCTGACCCTGCCGCATGCCATGGTGCGCGTGCTGCTGATCGAGCAGCTCTACCGCGCCTGGTCGGTCAATGCCGGCCATCCCTACCACCGCGAATAAGCGCTTGTGAGCTGACTCTGCGTGCAATTTCGCGCAGTGCGTGATACTATGATTTTGATAGCCTTTTGCGCTTTATATATGGGCGCTAGAGGCCATTTTTAATCAAAATCATGGCGCCATTTCTCTATCTTGCATCCCAAAGTCCCCGCCGTCGTCAGCTGCTGGAGCAGCTGGGCGTGGCGCATGAATTGCTGCTGCCCAATGCAGCGGGTGATATCGCCGAGGATGCCGAGGCCATAGAGGCCGAGCTGGTCGGGGAGGACCCCCATGATTATGTGCAGCGCGTGACGGCCGGCAAGCTCGATGCAGCCGTGGCTCGCCATGCGCGGCGCGGTTTGCCGCAGGCGCCCATTCTGTGCTCCGACACCACCGTGGCCCTGGGAAAGCAGATTCTGGGCAAGCCCGCCGATGCCGAAGACGCGCGACGCATCCTGCATCTGCTCTCCGGGGCCGAACATGAGGTGCTGACCGCCGTGGCGCTGCAAAGCGGCGTGCGGCGTCTGCAGGCCCTGTCGGTGTCCACCGTGCGCTTTGCGTCCATGACCGAGGCGCAGATCGATGCCTATGTGCTCACGGGCGAGCCCATGGGCAAGGCCGGTGCCTATGGCATACAGGGCAGGGCGGCCGCACATATTGCAGAGATTCGTGGCAGCTATTCGGCCATCATGGGCCTGCCGGTTTATGAAACTGCCGAGCTTTTGCGCCAGCTGGGCTGGTCGCTCTGAACCTTTGGCGCAATCGGCACTCTGTTCTTGAGTCTTCCCTGCGGGAAGGTCTGCATGGCAGCTGTCTTGCGCCAGCCATGCGCGCGTCGCACACTGGGCGCAGCAAAAGCCAGGACATATAAAGAAAGAACGACAGTCAATGCAGCAAGATATTTTGATCAACTGGTCGCCGCAGGAAACGCGGGTGGCGATTGTCGAAAACGGCGCCGTGCAGGAGCTGCACATGGAGCGCCCGCTGGAGCGGGGACTCGTCGGCAACATCTATCTGGGCAAGGTCTCGCGTGTGCTTCCAGGCATGCAGTCCGCCTTCATCGATATCGGTCTGGAGCGTGCGGCCTTTTTGCATGTGGCCGATGTCTGGCAGCGTCAGGAAAATGGCGAAGCCCCGATGTTCGCGCGCAAGGACCAGCCGCTGACGCCCATCGAAAAGCAGGTGTTCGAAGGGCAGTCCATCATGGTGCAGGTCATCAAGGACCCCATAGGTACCAAGGGTGCGCGCCTGTCAACGCAGATCAGCATTGCGGGGCGTCTGCTGGTGTTTCTGCCACAGGACGACCACATCGGCATCTCCCAGAAAATTCCCCAGAACGAGCGCGATGCCTTGCGGGCTCGTCTGCAGGAGCTGGTCGGCACCAAGGAGGGGGGCGGTGGCGGCGGGTTCATTCTGCGCACCAATGGCGAGGAATCCAGCGATGCCGAGCTGGCCGATGACATCCGCTATCTGCGCAAGACCTGGGCGCGCATCAAGGATGCGGCGCAGAAGCTGCCCGTCATGTCGGTGCTGCATCAGGATCTAAACCTGCTGCAACGTGTGCTGCGGGATCTGGTCGGCGAGAACACCCAGAGCATTCGCATCGATTCGCGCGAGCAGTTTGCGCTGCTCAAGAGCTTTGGCCAGGAATACATGCCGGCGGCTGTGCCCAAGCTGGCGCTTTACAAGGGCGAGAGGCCGATTTTCGACCTCTACAACATCGACGAGGAAATCGCGCGTGCGCTGGGGCGGCGGGTGGATCTGAAGTCGGGCGGCTATCTGATCGTCGATCAGACTGAAGCCCTGACCACCATCGATGTGAATACCGGCGGCTATGTAGGTGCGCGCAATTTTGACGACACCATCTTCAAGACCAACCTGGAAGCGGCGCACGCCATTGCACGTCAGCTGCGGCTGCGCAATCTGGGCGGCATCGTCATCGTGGACTTCATCGACATGGTGCGCGAGGAGCACCAGGGCGAGGTGCTCTCCGAATTCCGCCGCCAGCTGGCACGCGACCGCGTCAAGACCATGGCTGGCGGCTTCTCTCAGCTGGGCCTGGTGGAGATGACGCGCAAGCGTACGCGCGAGTCGCTGGCCCATATGCTGTGCGAGCCCTGTGAAGCCTGCTCCGGCAAGGGCAATGTCAAGACCGCGCGCAGCATCTGCTACGAGGTGCTGCGCGAAATCCTGCGCGAAGCCCGCCAGTTCAATCCGCATGAGTTCCGCGTTGTGGCATCCCCCAAGGTGGTGGAGATGTTCCTCGACGAGGAAAGCCAGCATCTGGCCAGTCTTTCGGACTTCATTGGCAAGCCCATTTCGCTGCAGGCCGAGACTGCTATGGCGCAGGAGCAATACGATATCGTGCTGCTGTGAGTGAGAGTGCATTCAGCGTCATTTGCTCCAGTAGATCCGCTACGACAGCTGCATCGATTACCTCGTTGCTTGTTACGCAAATCGCACGTATCTGCATTGCGCAGCCGTAGCCCATGGCTTCACTTCCTGGGTTGCACAGATCGCTTATTCCACCCGAGGCGCGTGTTTGCTCGCGTGAGCGATGGCCCCAGAGTCTGCCTGGCAACTGGCCCAGGTGCGTTGTAGAGATTCAAAAAAATAGCGGTCAGCGCTTTATCCATAAGCACCAGCCGCTATTTCCATGCATTTCCTGATGGGGCAGGGCATTGCCGCCCCGCCGTCAGGTGCAGGATCAGAACAGATCCATGGGCAATGCCATTACGCTGGCCGCGCCGTTGATCACAGCATCGGCCTGACCGGACACTCGGGTCAGGATATGTTCGGCATAGAACTGTGCCGTGGCCAGCTTGGCCTGCATGAAGGCCGTGTCCTGGCCCTTGGCCAGCAGCTCCTGCGCAGCCAGCACCGAGCGGCCCAGCTGCCAGCCGGCGATCAGATTGCCGGTGAGCATCAGATAAGGAACGCTGCCGGCATAGGCCGCATTGGGGTCGGCCTTGGCCTTGGCCACGATGAAGTCCACCACCTGCACAAAGGCCTGACGGGCCTGGGCCAGATTCCTGGCGACCGCCTTGGCCGTATCGGTGCCGCTGGCGATGAGAGCCGCCTCGGTCTTCTCGATCTGGGCGGCAATGGCCTTGGCGGTCTGGCCGCCATCACGTGCGGTCTTGCGGCCGACCAGGTCGTTGGCCTGGATGGCGGTCGTGCCTTCATAGATGGTCAGGATCTTGGCGTCGCGGTAGTACTGGGCGGCGCCGGTTTCCTCGATGAAGCCCATGCCGCCATGCACCTGTACGCCCAGGCTGGTGACTTCCAGGCCCATTTCGGTGCTGTAGCCCTTGACCAGGGGCACCATGAATTCATAGAAGGTCTGGTTGGCCTGACGCACTTCGGCGTCCGGGTGGTGGTGGGCGGCATCGTAGGCGGCAGCGGCGGTGGTTGCCATGGCGCGGCAGCCCTCGTTGCTGGCACGCATGGTCATCAGCATGCGGCGCACATCGGGGTGGTGGATGATGGTGGCGCTGGCCTTGACCGAGCCGTCGACGGGGCGGCTTTGCACGCGTTCCTTGGCGTAGGCCACAGCGTGCTGGTAGGACCGCTCGGCGACGGCCAGGCCCTGCAGGCCCACGGCATAGCGCGCTGCGTTCATCATGATGAACATGTATTCGAGGCCGCGGTTTTCCTCGCCCACGAGGTAGCCGATGGCTCCCCCGTTGTCGCCAAATTGCAGCACGGCTGTGGGCGAGGCCTTGATGCCCATCTTGTGCTCGATGCTGACGCAGTGCACATCGTTGCGCTTGCCCAAGGAGCCGTCCTGGTTCACGAGGAACTTGGGCACGACAAACAGGCTGATGCCCTTGACGCCTTCGGGCGCCCCCGCCACGCGGGCCAGCACCAGGTGGACGATGTTGTCCGCCATATCGTGCTCACCATAGGTGATGAAGATCTTGGTGCCGAAGACCTTGTAGCTGCCGTCGCCCTGAGGCTCGGCCCTGGTGCGCACCAGGGCCAGGTCGGAGCCGGCCTGGGGCTCGGTCAGGTTCATGGTGCCGGTCCATTCGCCGGTCACGAGCTTTTCCAGGTAGGTGGACTTGAGCTCGTCACTGCCGGCAGTGAGCAACGCCTCGATGGCGCCGTCGGTCAGCAGCGGGCACAGCGCAAAGCTCAGGTTGGCGCTGTTGAGCATCTCGATACAGGCCGCGCCAATGGTCTTGGGCAGGCCCTGGCCGCCAAAGTCCGCAGGGTGCTGCAGGCCTTGCCAGCCGCCTTCGGCATATTGCTTGAAGGCATCGGCAAAGCCGGGAGTCGTCGTGACCACTCCATCCTTGAAGGACGAGGGATTGACATCGCCGGGAACATTCAGGGGAGCGACCACGCCTTCGCAAAGCTTGGCGCATTCTTCGAGAACGGCCTGCGCGGTTTCCAGTCCCGCATCTTCAAAGCCGGGAATCTGGGCGACCTGCTCGATCTGGGCCAGGTGCTCCATGTCGAACAGCATGTCTTTGATGGGCGCTTTGTAGGTCATCGTCTCTGTTTCCTTGAATACTGGCCCGGCTGGCTGCCTGGCCTAGGTTGTGCCTTGGATTGTTGGGGATGTTGCCTGCCACGGATGGCAGGGGCTTCCCTCGACTTCATGTCCGGTGCCTGGCAAGAATGCCAGGTCCTCGCATTGGTTTGACGTTTACGTAAACGGAATGATTCTAGGGGCTGTGACGGGCTTGCCGCAGTCGCAGACGCGCAATATGGTGGCCAACGCTTGCGGCAAGCTTTCAATCAAAGAGAAACTTTATAGTTAACTTTTTTGACCTGGTGTTTACCCGTGGTGTCGCGTAAAGACAAGAGGGCGGCGCTCTCGGGAAATGTCCTGGAGCCGAATTCCCATAAATTCAGTCCAGTCTGAATGGAGGAATACCGGGGATATGGCCTAAGTCATTGATTCGTATTGCTTCTGTTCGAGGTGAGGCGGTGTGCCGTATCACCTTTCGATTGGTATCTGACTGGGAGTTTGTATGGCTAAAGTAATCCGTTATCACGAAGTTGGCGGCCCCGAGGTGTTGCGACAGGAAGACATTGAAGTCGGCCAACCCGGTCCAGGTCAGGTCCGTCTCAAGCAGGGCGCTGTGGCCTTGAACTTTGCCGATACCTATTTCCGCTCCGGTCTGTATCCCGCTCCTTTGCCCGCAGGCGTGGGCAGCGAGGCTTGCGGCACGATCACGGCCGTGGGCGACGGCGTGACGGATTTCAAGGTCGGCGACCGCGTGACCTATACCGGCGCGCTGAACACCATCGGCGCTTACGCCACGGAGCGCCTGATTTCTGCTGCCCCCCTGATCCGTCTGCCTGACAACATCAGCTTTGAAACCGCAGCAGCCATCACCATGCGTGGACTGACGGCGGCTTACCTGATGCGCCGCATCTGGGACTTCAAGAAGGGCGACACCATCTTGCTGCATGCTGCAGCCGGTGGCGTGGGCCTGCTGGTGTCGCAGTGGGCAAAGCTGGAAGGCCTGAACGTGATCGGCACAGTCTCCAGCGATGCCAAGGCCGAAGTGGCCAAGGCCAACGGCTGCGTTCACACCATCAACTACAGCCACGAAGACGTGGCCAAGCGCGTGCGTGAGTTGACAGACGGCGTGGGCGTGAATGCCGTCTTCGACAGCGTGGGCAAGGACACTTTCGAGGGCTCGCTCAACAGCCTGAAGGTGCGCGGGCTGATGGTCTGTCTGGGTACGGCTTCGGGCTCCATTGCGCCATTCAACCCGCAGATTCTGGCCGGCAAAGGCTCGCTCTTCCTGACGCGTCCTGCATCGGCGCATTACATCGCCGACCCCGCGGAGCGTGCAGAGCTGGCCAACGAACTGTTCGCCCATGTGGCCGAAGGCCGTATCAAGGTGGACATCAGCAAGCGCTATGCGCTGGAAGACGCCGTTCAGGCTCACCGCGATCTGGAAGCCCGCAAGATTGTGGGATCGGCCATCTTCACGCTCTGAGATACCGAAGGCAGCACTTCTGTATGAAAAGGGCTGAGCCATTCAGCCCTTTTTTGCATCAACCCCGGTGATTGCCCAAAGAAATAAATGCCATGACTCAAAGCTCTGCTGCAACGACATTGCAGGTCGACTTTTCGCTGGACCTGATCTGCCCCTGGTGCTGGATCGGTCTGCGCAATCTGCTGGCCGCCCGTGAGATGCTGCTGGCCAGATATCCCGACCAGCAGCTTGCAATCCATTGGCATGCAGACACTCTGCTGCCCCATATCCCGGAGCATGGAGTGCCTTACCAGGCCTTCTACGAAGCCAGGCTGGGCGGTCCCAGGGCCGTGGAGGTTCGCCGTGCCCAGGTGCGCTCGGCGGCCCATGCGGCGGGCCTGCAGATCAATCATGCGCTGATTGAAACCTTCCCCAGCACGCGCCTGGTTTGTGCGTTGGTCAACTACGCGCAGACTCTGCTCGATGGTGAATCCATGATCCGTTTTGTGGAGTCCATCTTTGCCGCTTACTTTGTGCAGGGCCGCGATATAGGCTCGGTCATGGTGCTGCAGCAGCTGGCGCACTCGGCAGCACTGGACTGGAATCCTTCCCGCTTTGATGCGCTGCGCTACCAAAGCGAGGCCGGCCATACCGGCGGCGTGCCGCATATGGTGTTCAACCAGCGTCTGCAGGTGACGGGCGCGGTGGCGCCCGCGGAGCTGCTGCGCGCCATGGAGCATGCCCGTGTTGCCGACAGCATCTTCGCCTGATACCGCATTGCTGGCCGCCGGTGCCGTGCGGGATTTGCCGCCTGGCGGGCGAAAGTTGGTCTTCACGCCTGGTGGCCAGAGCATCTTGCTGCTGAATGTCGAAGGCGAGTTCTATGCCTTGGAGAACAGCTGCCCGCATGCGGGTGCCTCCATGGCCGGCGGCAATTGCGATGCCCATGTGCTGAGCTGCCCCGCGCATGGACTCAAGTTCGATATCCGCAGCGGCAAGTGCACGGCATCGCCGCAGATGACGATTCCTCTCTACGAAGTTCTTGTCAGAGAGGGACTGCTCTGGCTCAAACCGCCTGACAACTGCTGATAAACCATCGAGCGCTGATGTGCATAGAAGAAGGCCCGCAGATTTTCTCTGCGGGCCTTCTTCTATGGTTTCAGGATTGATGTCCTCTGGCCGGCAACCGGCAGGCGCCGGTTGCCATGGATTGGACTCAGAACGTGTGGCGAATGCCGATGTCAAAGCCCGAGGCATTGCCGCCAGCGACTGGAATCGGGCCTTGCAGCGCGCCCGTGGCCACCGGCAGGTTGATGCTGCCGCGGTTGTCTACATAGGCATAGGTGCCGTAGAGTGCGGTGCGCTTGGAGAGGTTGTGCACATAACCCACTGCGTACTTGTTGGAGCTGCTGCCGCTGTTGTCATTGCGGTTCAGGCGCATGAAGCTCATGGGGATATTGCCGTTACCGACCTTCCAGATGGCACCCAGCTGCCAGTAGCGTACATGGTCGGCATTGTCCAGACCTGCCAGGCGGTTGCCAGTGCGGTGATCGGCAGCCAGAACCATGAGGCGGTGGCCCTCCCAGAGGTAGGATGCGGCGGCATTGATCTGTCTGTAATCGTCGGCCGCACGGTTCTTGGTGGACGTGATGGCGACGGCTGCATCCCAGTTGTCGCCTCCATAGCCCAGGCGTGCACCATAGACGCGGCCGTCCTGGCGGTTGGGGCCGGCATCGTTTTCACCGAATGCAGTCATCAACTGATAGAACAGGCCTTTGCAACTGGAGCTGGAGCAGCCGGGCGAGAAGTAGCCAATGCTGTTCGATGCCCGAAAGCCCGTCACAGTGGTGCCGTGCAGCACATGCAGGCTCATGCCCACGCCCAGGCGAAAGGGGTCGTAGTTGAACATGTTCCAGAAGGCGGGCACATAGTCGCGGCCCAGGCGTACCTCGCCCCATTGCTTGCTCTGCAGATAGACCAGGGCCTTGCGGTTGAAGCTCAGACCATTGCTGCTGCCTGCCCCCGAAGGCTGGTTGTTGGTGTTGGAGGCCTGGCCGGTGCCGTTGTCGGTATTGAGACCCGCTTCCAGATCAAAGCCGGCGGCCAGACCGTTGCCGAGATCTTCACGGCCCTTGAAGCCCAGGCGGCTGGCCTGATTGCCGCTGGAGGTCAGCATCTGACGCGAGCCTGCGCCAGCGCCGCGGTAATTGGATACGGCCATATCCACCACGCCATAGACCTGCACAGAGGATTGTGCCGAGGCCGCCAGCGGCGCCAGCGTGCATGCGAGAGCGCTCAGCGCATTGAAAGCCATTTTTTTTGTAGTCATTCATGTCTCCTTGAACCGTTGAAAAAAGATGCCTGGTGGCAAACCGACGAAAAACACAGCAGGGCAAGGCCGGGCCTGGGGATGGGTTAGGGCGCAGGCAAGCCCCCAGCTCTAATCCCGCCAAAGGACTGGAGCCGGGTGCGGCCGCCCACGGTGCCAAGGGTTGGCACTGGGCAGAGGTCTTGAATCAGATAAGTAATGGAGCAGCTTGAGGGCAACTGCTCAAGGACCCGGGCCTCAGTTTTCGGGCTTGTAGCCTATGGACTTGAGCAGGGCTGCCTGTTTGCGGCTGGCCTCTTTGAGGTCGGCTGTCATTTCTGCCGTGGTAAGGGGCTGGCCGGGCTCCATGCCCACCGTGGCGAGCTGTTTGAGCACGGCCTCCTTGCGGAAATGTGCCAGCGCCACGTCCCGCAGCTTCTGCTGGATGGCTGCCGGGGTTTGCGGGTGGGACCACAGGGCAAACCAGCCTGGTTTGGAAAGCTGGGGGTAGCCCAGCTCCGTGAAGGTCGGCACCTCTGGCAAAGTCTGCAGGCGGCTCGGGTAGACGACTGCCAGCGCCTTGATCTTGCCGCTGCGAATCAGGGGTAGCGAAGTGGTGACGCCATCGAACATCACCGGGATATGACCTCCCATGAGGTCCACCAGCGCAGGGGGCGAGCCCTTGTAGCCCACATGGCGCATATTGATCTTGGCCAACTGGCCCAGCAGCATGCCCGAGGTGTGACCTTTCAGGCCCGTGGCGTAGGAGGCAAAGTCCACGCCGTCGCGTTGCTGTCTGGCGTAGCTGATGAATTCGGGCAGGGTCTGGAACGGCAAATCCTTGTTGGCGACCATGACCAGTCCGGTGCGTGTGAGCTGGGCCAGCGGCGTCAGGTCCTTGAACGGGTCGAAACTGACTTTCTGGGCCAGGGGCGCCTCGCTCAGTGCTCCGTCCTGAATTACCAGAAAGGTGTAGCCGTTTTTGCCATGGGACTTGAGGTCCTGGATGCCGATGGCCCCCGAGGCACCGGGCTTGGACTCCACGATCACGGGCTGCTTGAGCTCTTGCTGCATGCCCTCTGCCAGCAGGCGGGCCAGGGTGTCAGCCGTGCCGCCGGCAGGCCCGGTGACGATCAGGCGTATGGGCCTGGTCGGCCAGTCCACGGTCTGCTCGGCCTGTGCGGGCAAGGCCAGGCTGGCGGCCACGGCCATGACGGCCAGGCCTAATTTCCGGCGCAGTGCGCAGGCTGTCGCGGTGCGAGAACCTGCGGTGTCCACTGAATTGCGTGAGGCGGGTGTCGTTGCCTTCATTGCTTGTCTCCTTCAATGGGGAGATCTGGCTCCCCATCTGCGCGCACCTTTTATATATTGTGGGTGGCTGCGCATTCATCGTGATGGTCTTCGGGCGGTTCAGGCCGTTGGCTCGGGCTGTCGGGCTTCGATCCGAGCCTGCAAATCCTCGATCAGCTGTTTTGCCTGCGGCCAGGGGCCATGGCCCGAGGCCGGGTTCAGGTGGCCCTGGGGGCCCAGCTCCACCAGCTCGCTCCCCCAGTCGCGCGCAAAGCCGCGCGCGCGCTCCAACGCGGTCAGCGGGTCATTGCTGCTGGCTGCCAGTAGTGTGGGAAACGGCAGGCGCTGGCGCGGGATGGGCGTCCAGCCGTGGGCTGCCAGCACATCCTTGGGGGGGTAGCCGGCAGGCATCTGGGTTTCCACATCGGCGGGGGCGGCCAGCAAGGCTCCTAGAATGGGACGGGCTCGGCGCAGCGCCCAGTGCGCGACCATCATGCAGCCGGCGCTGTGCGCCACGATGATGACGGGGCCGTCGATGCTGTCCAGTGCACGGTCGATCGCGTCCAGGCGGGCATGGCAGCTGAGCTTGTCCTGCTCCAGCGGTGGAACGGTGACGCAGGGGACGGACTGCGCAGTCAGCTCCTTTGCCAGCAGCGTCTGCCAGTGCTCTTCCACATGGTCGCGCAGGCCGGGGATGATGAGAGTCGTGTGCTTCAAGGTCATCTTCTGTCTCCTGGCTCAGTCCGTGGGGCCGCCGATGATGGCGGTGCGTTCCATCTTGCGGTGGCAGGGCTGGTAGTCCATCACTGCGTAGTGCTGGGTGGAGCGGTTGTCCCAGAAGGCTACGCTGTTTTTGCTCCATTTGAAGCGCACCTGGTACTCGGGAATCATGGCCTGGCTGGTCAGGTAATTGAGCAGTTGCGAGGAACCGGGCGATTTGTCCAGGCCGAAGCGCACATTGGCGGGTGTGTTGTAGTTGGTGAAATGGGTGGTGAAGCTGCTGTTGACGAACAGAATCTTCTCGCCGGTTTCGGGGTGGATGCGGACCACGGGGTGCTCGGCGTCGGGGTATTGGGCCTTGAGTGCCAGACGCTTTTCGATAGGCATGACGGCACCAAAGCTCGCTTCGATGCTATGGCGGGCACGCAGATGCTCGATCTTGACCTTGATGTCGTCTGGCAGGTTCTCATAGGCCATCACCATGTTCACCCACATGGTGTCGCCGCCCACTGGCGGGCATTCAACGCAGCGCAGCACGCAGCCCATGGGGGGCTGCTCGCGCCAGGTGGCATCGGTGTGCCATGAGTTTTCGTTGCGGTCCAGAGGGTTGTCGGGGGTCTTGTAGATCTGCACCAGGCCTGGGTGCTCGGGGTGGCTTCCCACCACCGGGTGGTCTTCCAGTTCGCCAAATTTGCGCGCAAATGCCACATGCTCGGCGCGTGTGATGTCCTGGTCGCGGAAAAAGATCACGCGGTGCTTGAGCAGTGCCTGGCGGATCTCGGTCATCAGGCCTTCGTCCTCGGCGGCCGCTCCCAGGTGAACGTTGGACAGCTCCGCACCGATGGAGCAGGTCAGAGGATTGACTTCCAGCGAGCGGGTCAAAGAGCTGGAGCGGATAAGGGCGGGTGCTGCGCCAACCTCGTTTTTCATTGGGAAGTCTCCTTATAGAATCAATGTCGCCAGTGTGAAAACTCCCCTCGATCGGCGCTTGTCATTACATGACTGGTGCTTTGCAATTAGTGCCAAGTTAGTGAAACCCCATGGCCTCTCTCGTTCGCGCCGCCTGCTTGACCAATTACGCCGAAGTCGCCCAGGCTTCGGGACTGAATGGCGCGCGCATGCTGCTCGATGCCGGCCTGAGCCCCGGTGTGCTCGACGAGCCGGATCTGATGATTCCGGTGGACAAGGTGGGGCGCCTGCTGCAGGCCTCGGCCACGCAGTCGGGCAATGAAAGCTTTGGTCTGTGCATGGCGCGCTCGCGCCTGCTGTCCAATATGGGGCCGGTGGGCCTGCTGATTCGCGATCAGGCTACGCTGCGCGATTCGCTGAACCTGCTGGTGCGTCATCTGGCCCTGCTCAACGGCGCCATGACGCTGGAGCTGGACGAGCAGGCCGACACGGTGCTGATCCGTGAGCTGTTGCTGGCCGGCCGTGCCCATGAGCCTACGCGCCAGCGCGTGGAGCTGGCGCTGGGCGTGATGGTGCGCGCCATTCGGCAGCTGATAGGTCGCGACTGGCAGCCTCGCATGGTGTGTTTCGAGCACGCCGCGCCCAAGGACCTGAGCATGCATCACCTGATGTTCGGCCCGCGCGTGGAGTTCAATCAAGAGTTCAACTGCATTGTTTGCGTCAAGGCCGATCTCGATACGCGCAACGAATTTGCCGACCCTGCCATGGTGCGCTATGCCCAGAAGCTGCTGGAGTCCGTGGCTCCCATGAGCGAGGAAGCAGTGCTGGACGATGTGCGCCGCACCATCTTGCTGCTGTTGCCCAGCGGGCGCTGCAGCATTGAGAAAGTCAGCGAGCACCTGGGTGTGGTGCCACGCACCATTCAGCGCCGGCTGACGGAAAAGGGGCAGAGCTTTTCCTCGCTGATGAACGATATCCGCAAGGAGCTGGCCGTGCGCTATGTGTTCGAGAGCAACCGCTCTTTGACCGAAGTGGCCGAGCTGCTGGGCTTTACGGCCCCCAGCAGTTTTTCACGCTGGTATCAGAGCCAGTTCGGCTGCAGTGCCAAGGACAGCCGTGCCAAGGCGCAGACCGAAGGCACGGGCGGCGCATAAAAAAGCGGGCCGAAAGGGCCCGCCAAACACACTACCAAAGTGCCACCCCAGGGAGAGGGCGGCTACGCCAGCGTCCTTCAGTTGCTGGCGATTCTGAGCTTGCTCAGAATTTTGCGGTTCTGCTCCACCGTGTTCAGCATTTTTTGTTGCAGCTCCGTCATCGTGCTGGGCTGGGGTGCGTCAAAGCCCTGGGTTTTGAGCTGCGCCTGAAACTTGGCGGATTGAGTCACCTTGTCCATTTCCTGGCGCACCTTCTGGATCAGGGCCGGGGGCGTGCTGCTCAGCACGAACAGTCCCACACTGGCATCGGGCAGCACAAAGTCGGGCATGTTCTGCTCGGCAAAGCTGGGCACATCGGGTAGCAGGCGCGAGCGGTTGGGCGAGACCACGCCCAGGGCCTTGATCTTGCCGGCCTTGACCAGCGGGGCTGCATTGGTCACCACTTCAAAGGTCAGTTGTACCTGATTGCCGATCAGGTCGACGATGGCAGGGGCCGAGCCCTTGTAGGGCACGGCGGTGATCTTGCCGCCGCTTTTCTCGCTCAGCAGCTCGCCCAGCATGTCCGAGCGGGTGCCAGGGCTCAGGTTGGCGATATTGATCGGGCCGGAGCTCTTTTTTGCATAGTCCAGCACTTCCTGAATCTTGTTGGGTGGAAAGCTGTTGTTGGCCACCAGCATATGCACCATGGAGGCCACATCCGAGACATAGGTGAAGGTCTTGTGCACATCGAACGGCGTCTTCACGGTAAGCGGAAAGTCGGTCCAGATGCTGGAGGGCGCAATCATCAGCGTATGCCAGTCGGCAGGTGCATTCATCACGGCGCGCTCGGCAATCACGGCCGATCCGCCGGGTTTGTTGTCGACGACCACGGGCTGGCCCAGATTGGTCTGCAGATGATCGGCCACCAGGCGCGCCACACCATCGGTGATGCCACCAGGAGGCGCAGGAACGACGAGGCGGATGGGTTTGACGGGCCAGGCGGATGCGGGGGTCTGAGCCTGTACGGCGGTGCTGGCCATTACGCCGACGCAAAGAATTGCGGCGCAGGAACGCAGGGTTCGAGGAATGTTTCGCATGTGTTGCTCCCTAAATGGAGTTGCTCAGATGGTGCTGGCGGGAGAGTCTGTGACCCGCCCATCTTCAAGAACGCAAGCATTCAGCGCTTGTCTTGCTGCGGCGCTATCGGCCCTGGCTCGCAAGACGCGAATCACGGGCATCACTTGCGGGCCGGGTGGTCCAGCAAAATTCACAGCGGTTGTCATTGATGTCTCCTGTCGTTTTTCATGGGGGGCAGACATTCGGCATGACGCCGATCTCTGTCTCGCAGGGGGCAGACCCAACGAATAGGTGATCCGCTGAATCTGCCGGCATGTCCCTGCGCTCTTGTGCTTGGGGTGTAGGAATGCACCAATTCATGATGGAGGTCCGCAAGTCCGGTGACTTGGCGTTTCATGCCTGCGACTTCGCATTTGATGACTGCAGTACTCCGCACTTACCCGATGTAGGGCTGCAGCCTGCATGGCTTCGATGCGTGCTTGAGGCGCGGTATGGGCGCCTTGCAATCGGAGCCGCGAGGAGGGGGAGGTCGCAGGTTGCCGATGGTGCGCGGCAGTCGCCTGGACTTTTGCAGTGCATGAACCGATGTCGTCTCTCTGTTGCCTGAGCCAATCACCTTCAGGCATGGTTTGCCGGTCTTGTCGCGTTTGAGAAAGCGCGTGTCTTGAAATGCAAAGTGGCATCTCGCACGGCATTTGATACTGGCTTCACGCATCGGCAATGGCCTGAAATCGGCTGATGCAGTTTGTCCAGACACTGATTTCTCGCACTCAAACCGGAGACAACAACCATGAACTTTCTTGACGGTCACCTGTATCCCGAAAACCAGCAACCGCTGATCATCACTGCAGCTCCCTACGCTCCGGGCTGGATTCCCTCGGACTTCCCCGAGGACATCCCCATCACCATGGAAGAGCAGATTCAGAAGGCCGTGGACTGCTATGAGGCCGGCGCCACCGTGCTGCATCTGCATGTGCGTGAAGACGACGGCAAGGGCAGCAAGCGTCTGTCCAAGTTCAACGAGCTTATTGCCGGTGTGCGTGAGCGTGTGCCCGAGATGATCATCCAGGTCGGCGGCTCCATCAGCTTTGCGCCCGAAGGCCCGGACGGCGAAGCCAAGTGGCTCTCCGACGATACCCGCCATATGCTGGCCGAGCTGACACCCGTGCCCGACCAGGTGACGGTGACCGTGAACACCACGCAGATGAACGTGACCGAGCATGCCGGCGAAGACGACTTCCGCGGTGTCTCGCGCGGCTTCCCGCATCTGCACAAGACCTACAAGGACATGATTGTTCCATCGAACCCCAGCTTCGTCGAAGAACATATCCGTCGCCTGTCCGAAAAGGGCATCCAGAGCGCCTTCCAGGTCTACAACATCAACAGTTTCGAAACCATAGAGCGCATGATCCGCCGTGGCGTCTACAAGGGGCCGCTGGTCATGAACTGGGTCGCCATCAGCGGCGGCATGGACCAGGCCAATATCTACAACCTGGCCAATATGCTGCGCGCCGTGCCCGACAACGCCATCGTGACGGTGGAAAGCTCGGTGCTGAACGTGCTGCCCATCAATATGATCGGTATGGCCCTGGGTCTGCATGTGCGCTGCGGTATCGAAGACGTGCTGTGGAATCAGACCCGCACCGGCAAGATGAGCACCGTGGAGCAGATCAAGCAGCTGGTGCGCATTGCGGGCGAGTTCGGTCGCCCGATTGCCACGGCCCAGCAGGCCCGCGAGATCAAGCAGATCGGCGTGTTCTACGAAACCGCCGATGAAACCCTGGCCAAGAACGGCTTCGCACCCAACCGCAAAGGGGCCAACCAGGGCTTTCTGCGCAAGCCCATGGAAGCTGTGGCCTGAGTCTCAAAGCCCGGGTGACCGGGCCCGGCTGATCTAGCCGCTGTGCGTTTGTCACGCTTGCCTGGTGGATGCGTGGCCAAGCGCCTGCCACCGCCGACTTCCTTGAGAAGTCGGCTTTTTATTTCTCTGGATTCAAGCCCGCAGATAAAGGTCTTCGCCGCGCACGTTGCGCTCCTGCAGGATTTCTCCGACCGCCAGCAGCTCATCCAGATGCTGGGAAATGCTGCGCGTCTCGGCCCCCTGTACCCAGGGCGCATCAAAGCCTTGCGGGTAGAGCAGGCGCTGCTCCACCATCTGCGAGAGCGTCATGGGCCGCTGCGCCAGCCATTCGAGAATGCGCGCACCGCGCTCGTCAATGACCGCAGCAAAGCGCTTGAGGTCTCGAATAAACGCCTCGCGTTCCGTGTAAATGCCCTTGTGGTGCGAGGTCACCCAGACCCGGGCATCGATCTCGGGCAGCCGCGCCAGGCTGCGGCGAAAGTCCGTCAGACAGGAGCAGGCATCGCCGTAATAAGGGCCGAATCCTGTCAGGTCGATATCGCCGATAAAGGCAACACCTTCGGGCTCGATCAGCAGCACGGTATGGCCTGCCGTATGGCCAGGCATATGAATGGCGCGAATCTGCGACTGACCCAGCTCCCAGACGGCTCCATCCTCGTAGCCCCTGGCATCGGGTCTGGGGGCGTAGAAGAATTCGCTCTCCAGCTTGCTGCGCATGATGCCGGCCTGAGCCGAATCAGCCCAGCCAAAGGTGGCAACCAGGCCCTCCCAGCTTTGCAAGGCCGCCAGATCGCCCGCGTGAGCAAAGACCTGCGCGTCTGGTAGGCGGTGCAGGCCGGCCATATGGTCCTCATGCACATGACCCATCACCACCAGCTCGGTGGCATCGAACTCGGCCCCGATATGGTTGGCAACGATAGGCGTATCCAGCGCTGCCAGCGTATCGCTGCCGCGAGTCATGACCTGGTTGCCGTCCGGATACTTGCCACCCTTGGCGCCGCGAAACACCGTCACGCGGCCAAACTGGTGGCGCTGTATGTCTGTCTGGGCTGTGTCGATGGGATGCATCATGGTCTGAGTGGAGGAAAGTGAAGCCGGCTTCTGCGAAGATTAAAACCTTGGATGTATTTGCGCTGTCACCACAGCGCTTTGAAAGACGAGTCGGAGATGACCCAACAAGACAAACAGGCTCAGGAAGCCCATCTGATCGAGCACCCCATCAAAAGCGAGCTGGTGCACCAGGGCAGTTTTCTGCAGGTGAGGCTCGATACCGTGCGTCTGCCTCATGGCGGGCAGGCCACGCGCGAGTATGTGGTGCACCCCGGCGCCGTGGTGGTGATAGGCCTGCTCGACAATGGCCGCGTGCTGCTGGAGCGGCAGTTTCGCTACCCCGTGGGCCGGGTCATGACGGAGTTTCCTGCAGGCAAGCTCGATGCGGGCGAGCAGCCGCTGATCTGCGCTCAGCGCGAGCTGCTGGAGGAAACCGGCTACAGCGCGCGGGAATGGGCCTATGCCGGCCCCATGCATCTGGCGATCGGCTACTCCGACGAAGTCATTCACATCTTCTTCGCGCGCGGCCTGACTGCGGGCGAGCGCCAGCTCGATGCCGACGAGTTTCTCGATGTCTGCAGCATGACGGCTGACGAGCTGCTGGACGGCGTGCGTAGCGGCCAGGTCACCGATGCCAAGACCTTGAGCTGCTGCCTGTGGCTGCAGAACGTGCAAAGCGGTGCCTGGCCTCTGGAGTGGAAGCTAGCTTGATTTTTTGATAGCTGCTTGCGTATATTGGCAATGGGTTTCAGCTATGAAAGTTCCTGAAATTCATAGCAGTCAGGCGCTGGCTGCTTCTTTTTCGGGATTGCCTGATGCCTATCAGTGTTTGTCGTCGGGTGATGACAGGCGCTGCATGACCTTCCTATAAACTGGTGCCATGCACCATGGCGTACCACCTCTATTTGAGGGTTGCCGTCTGAAGCGGTGTTCAGGAGTGTTTCATGGAATCGTCAGAGCTTGAGGATGACAGCGTTTTCGAGAGTGCGGCCGAGCTGTTCAAAGCCATGGCTGCGCCCATGCGGCTGAAGATCATCAGCGCGTTGTGCAACGGAGAAAAAAACGTCTCCGAGCTGCTGGCTTCCATAGACACGACCCAGCCCAATATGTCTCAGCATCTGAACACGTTGTACCAGTCCGGCATTCTGGGCCGCAGGCGCGAAGGGGTCAGCATCTACTACTTCATCGCCAACGAGAAGGTCGTCCATATGTGCCGCACCATCTGCGTGCAGATTGCCATCGAACAGAACTGACGGCTTGAGCCCAAAAGAAGAAAAGGCGCACCAGGCGCCTTTTTTCATGGCCGTATGTGGTTCAGGGCTTGAGATAGACAAAGCCTTCTTTGGCCTGCAGGCGTGCGACTTCGGCCACACCGGAGGGGACGACCGAGGCCTCCATCAGCAGGCTTGAGGCATCGAGCTTGCGCGTTTGCAGCGTGTTGTTGCAGACCTTGAACTCCACGCCGCGCCCCACCAGTGCGCTGACCTGGCCGCTGAACTCGCGGCCCTTGCTGTCCTTGGCATTGTTCAGCAGAAAGTCTATGCCTGGCCCATGGGTGACCACCACGATCTTGTCCGTGGGCGAGGCATTGAGTTCGTTATTGATATTGGCGAGTATGGCGGCCGCTGTTTCCACGCCGGTGTTGACGTGATAGACCACTTTCACATCCTGAGCGGCGGCAATCGCCGTACACAGGGCAAAGCTCAGGGCAAGGAACTGGCGCTTCATGGAATGTCTCCTGTGGTGTCTATGGGAATCAGGGAAGATGCCCTTGGTTAAATATTGCCACTTGCTTATATTAACGATGACGCAAACATTCAAAAATAGGGCAAGCGCTAGTGGCGACATGCAAGCATGACGCGCTGCCCATGCAAGGGAGACAAAGCCATGACAAGCTGGGCAGGAGCTGCGCTGAGGAGCTTTGTGTGGGCAACGATTGCAGCGACAGGTACAGCGGCCGCGCATGATGCAGCCCCCAGGTCGCTCATTCCGCAAGCGGTCAGCGCGCCCGTGATGGAGTTGCAACAGGTGGCTGCCAATGTATTTTTTGTGCAGGGCGTATCGGCGCTGGGCAGCCCGGCCAATCGTAACTTCATCTCCAATGCGGGCTTTGTCATCACCCATGACAGCGTGGTCGTGATCGATGCGCTGGGTTCGCCCGCACTGGCCGAGGAGCTGGTGCAGAAAATCCGTACGCTGACGCCCAAGCCCATCAGCCATGTGCTGCTGACCCACTATCACGCCGACCACATCTATGGCCTGCAGGTGTTCGAGGCCCTGGGCGCAAAAATCGTGGCCCATGCCCAGGCGCGTGAATACATCAACTCCGAGACCGCGCATCTGCGGCTCGAGGCTTCGCGCAAGGATCTGGCGCCCTGGGTCGACCAGGGCACGCGCCTGGTGCCGGCGAGTCAATGGGTGTCGGGCGACAGCTCCACGCTGAAGGTGGGGGGCGTGGACTTTGTGCTGCAGCACATGGGGCCCTCGCATACGCCGGAGGATACGGCGATCTTCCTGCCGCAAAGCGGTGTGCTGTTCATTGGCGATGTGGTGTTTCGCAACCGCATTCCCTATGTGGGCCAGGCCGACAGCCGCCACTGGATTGCGGCGCTGGACGAGTTGCTCAAGCTGCCTGTGAAGGTCATGGTGCCGGGCCACGGCCCGGCCTCCGAGCAGCCGCGCCAGGACATGCAGCTGACGCGAGACTATCTGCACTATCTGCGCGAGGCCATGGGCAAGGCCGCAGCCAATCTTGACCCGTTTGACGAGGCCTATCAGGCGACGGACTGGTCCAGGTTCTCGGCTTACCCGCTGTTCAAGGAAGCCAATCGCATGAATGCCTACAACACCTTTTTGCTGATGGAGCAGGAAAAGCCGTGATGGAAACAGCCAGCTCCTTTCGTGCCCGCAGAAGACTGTGCTTGCAGCTGCTGCTGGCGGGGGCGGCCCCGGCGTGGGCGGCGCTCGATGCCTCTGAGCGCCTGCTGCCCACCAGCCAGAGCCTGCAGCACGACCTGGCCTTGGCGCTGGCCCGCAAGCAGCCGTTGGTGGTGATGGCAAGCCTGCATGGCTGCCCGTTCTGCAAGATCGTGCGCGAACATTACTTGCTGCCGTTGCAACAGTCCGGGGCTTTGGTGACTCAGATTCATTTTCTGTCACGTGAGCCTTTGCAGAGCTGGGATGGCACGGCGACCACGCATGACGACATGGTCAGGCAACTGGAGATCGAGGTTGCTCCCACCGTGCTTTTTCATGGAGCAGGACGACGGGAAGTGGCTGATCGCCTGATTGGCAGCTCCATCCCCGATTTTTATGGCGCTTATCTGGATGAGCGTATGAAGACTGCCCGGGCAGCGGTGCAGGGGCGTTGAGCCGGGTATGGATATCGCTGTTCCTGTTCAGGAATAACGAGGGTTAGCGCGGGATCTCAAATCTGACGAGCTGTTGGATACTTTAAATAACAACATGCTTATATATAAATATAAGGAGACCAAGCGATGAAAACTGCATCCTGGCTGGGTGGCTTGACGGTGTTGCTGGGGCTGGCTGTTCCTGCACTGGCGCAGGCGGATCAGGCGCTGGCGCAGAAGAACGCCTGCATGGCCTGCCATGCGGCGGACAAGAAACTGGTAGGCCCGGCGTTCCAGGATGTGGCCAGGAAATATGCGGCCCAGGCCGATGCACAGGCCTATCTGGTCAAAAGCATCAAGGCCGGTGGCTCCGGCAAATGGGGGCCGGTGCCCATGCCCGCCCAGCCAGCACTCAGCGATGCGGACACCCAGACGCTGGCGGCCTGGATTCTCAAGGGTCCCAAATGAAACAGGCGTGTCGTGCTTTCCCGGTAAGCGCCACCAACGATCAAAGAGAGAGCTTATGCAAAGCCAGTTGATGGGCAAGGTGCGCAAGGCACCCGAAAACTTTGTGCGGGCGGACGATGTAGGTACGGTGTTTGCCGAAGCCAGGGCAGGTCGGCGTGACTTC
This sequence comes from Comamonas sp. E6, assembly GCF_001010305.1. NCBI lineage: Bacteria > Pseudomonadati > Pseudomonadota > Betaproteobacteria > Burkholderiales > Comamonadaceae > Comamonas > Comamonas sp. E6. Next base: position 108,579 of record NZ_BBXH01000009.1, on the reverse strand, counting down.
ATTCGCGGGGCTTTCGCGGCCGCGGCAGCCAGCGCTGCAGCTGTCCATGCGCAGGACCGGCAGGCCGTGAGCGGCGATGGGGACCCGAATATTCTGGAGCTGCCCGCACACAGCAAGGGCCTGGGCCAGCCGGTGGTCACCGACGGCTACGGCAAGCCTTCCAGGTACGAGGCCAATGTGCAGCGTCGCCAGAGCCCGGGTCTGACCCAGACCAAGCAGGCCTCGGTATCGTTTGCGCCGCTGCAGTCGCTGTTCGGCATCGTCACGCCCAGCGGTCTGCATTTCGAGCGCCACCACCAGGGCTGGTGGGACATCGACCCCTCCAAGCACAGGCTGATGATCAATGGTCTGGTGAAGAATCCCAAGGTCTTCACCATGGACGAGATCATGCGTCTGCCTTCGGTGTCGCGCTTTCATTTCATAGAATGCGGCGCCAACACCGGCATGGAGTGGGGCAATGTGGCCGTGCCCACGGTGCAGTACACACACGGCATGCTGTCGTGCAGCGAGTTCACGGGCGTGCCCCTGATTACGCTGCTGGAGATGGCCGGTGCCGATCTGAAGAAGGGCAAGTTCATTCTGGCCGAGGGGGCGGATGGCTCGTCGATGACGCGAACCATCCCCGTGGAGCTGATTACCTCGGGCGAGGTGCTGGTCGCCTACGGCCAGAACGGCGAGATGCTGCGGCCCGAGCAGGGCTATCCGCTGCGTCTGGTGGTGCCCGGCGTGCAGGGCGTGAGCTGGGTGAAATACCTGCGCCGCATCGAGGTGGGCGACATGCCTTATGCAGCCAAGGACGAGGCGATCCACTATGTGGACCTGATGCCCGATGGACAGCACCGTCAGTACTCGAGCATTCAGGAGTGCAAGAGTGTGGTCACCACGCCGTCCGGCGGCCAGATGCTGCTGGACAAGGGTTTCTACAACATCACGGGCCTGGCCTGGTCGGGGCGCGGCAAGGTCAAGCGCGTGGATGTGAGTGTGGATGGCGGTCGCAACTGGCGCACGGCCCGGCTCGAAGGGCCGGTGATGGGCAAATGCCTGACGCGCTTCAACCTGGACTGGGTCTGGAATGGTGAGGAATGCATCATCCAGAGCCGCGCCATGGATGAGACCGGCTATGTGCAGCCCAGCTACCAGCAACTGCGTGCCGCGCGCGGCACGCGCTCCATCTATCACAACAATTCCATCCAGTCCTGGGCGGTACGTGCCAACGGGGAGGTCGCGAATGTTCAGCTTGCATAAACCTCTGCTCCTGCTGACGCTGCTTGCCATGGGCGTGGCCGCCGGGCCCGCTGCAGCGCAGAGCAAGTCTGCCGAAGACCGCTATCCCGGCGTGGGCCGCAATGCCACGGGCAAGGAGGTTCTGGCCTGGGATATCGATGTGCGCCCTGACTTCAAGGGGCTGCCCGCAGGCTCGGGCTCGGTGCAAAAAGGCATGGATGTGTGGGAGGCCAAATGCGCGTCCTGCCATGGGGTGTTCGGCGAATCCAACGAGGTGTTCAGCCCGCTGGTCGGCGGCACCACGGCCGAGGACATCAAGACCGGGCATGTGGCGCGGCTCAAGGATCCGGCCTTTCCGGGCCGCACGACCCTGATGAAGGTGGCCACGGTGTCCACGCTGTGGGATTACATCAATCGTGCCATGCCCTGGAATGCGCCCAAGTCGCTGTCCACCGAAGAGGTGTATGCCGTCACGGCCTATCTGCTCAACCTCGGTGGCGTGGTGCCCGAGAGCTTCACGCTCAGCGATACGAACATTGCCGAGGTGCAGCGGAAGCTGCCCAACCGCAACGGCATGACGACCCGGCATGCTCTGTGGCCCGGCAATGAGTTCGGCAAGAGCGTCAGGCCCGATGTGCTGGCCACTGCCTGCATGAGCAACTGCGGCCCCGAGCCCAGGCTGCGCTCGGCCTTGCCCGAGCATGCCAGCAACAACCACGGCAATCTGGCCCAGCAGAACCGGCTGGTCGGTGCCCAGCGCGGCATCGAGACCGATGGCGGTGCAAGCAAGGCGGTCAAGCCTGCGGTTGACAGGAAATCGGGCAGTGCGGCACCGACGGCCTTGCTGGAGAAGAACGCCTGCATGGCTTGCCACGGCATGGCGCAGAAACTCGTCGGCCCGGCCTTCAGCGAAATTGCCAGCAAGCACGGTGGCCAGCTGGACTATCTGGCAAACAAGATCAGGGTCGGAGGCTCCGGCGTCTGGGGATCAACACCCATGCCACCCCAGCCCAATCTCAGCGATGCTGATGCCAAGGTGATTGCCCAGTGGCTGGCGGCGGGCGCCAAGCCCTGATGCAGCTTGTGTCGTGCGACTGTGAAATGAATGAAAAGGAGACAAAGATGAAACGTAGAGACGCCCTCAGGAACAGTGCGGCCGTGCTCGGCATGCTGGTGGCCGCCGGTCTGCTGCCGCAAGCAGCGCAGGCTGCCTATAACAAGACCGCTTTCGACGCCAAGACCGTGGCCGATGTGCTCAAGGCCATGGGAGCTGCTGCGCCTGCCGAGAGCAAGGACGTGACGCTGACGGCGCCCGACATCGCCGAAAACGGGGCCGTCGTGCCTCTGGGCGCAGCGACCAGCCTGCCCAATGTGAAGCAGATGCTGGTGCTGGTGGAAAAGAACCCCAACACGCTGGTTGCGGCCTTCACCGTCAACGAGGCGCTGGAAGCCAACTTCCTGACCCGCGCCAAGCTGGGGCAGTCCTCCGATGTGTATGCCGTGGCCATCACCAATGACGGCAAGGCTTTCTATGCCAAGAAGGAAGTCAAGGTCACCCTCGGTGGCTGCGGCGGTTGATTGCAAAAAGTCATCTGAAACAGGAGAAGAACATGGCTGATCCAATGCGTATTCGTGCCCAGGCTGCAGGTGACAAGACCACCGTGCGCGTGCTGATGTCCCATGAAATGGAGACCGGCCAGCGCAAGGATGCGGAAGGCAAGACCGTGCCCGCCTGGTTTATTCAGGAGGTGACGGCCGCGCACAACGGCAAGCAGGTGCTGCAGGCTGAGTGGGGGCCCGCGGTTTCCAAGAACCCGTTTCTGCAGTTCGTGGTCAAGGGTGCCAAGGCTGGCGACAAGATTTCGGTGAGCTGGAAGGACAACAAGGGCGAAACCCGCACCGATGAAGCGACCGTGAGCTGAGCACGGCAGAGACAGCGGCTGGCCGCCGGCCAGCCTTCACCCAAGTCCAGAATCAATCAAAAAAACAGAGAGGTGCCCCATGAGACATTCCTCCCCGGGCCAGGCGGCTGCCGCCGTGCTGGCCTTGTGCATGGCCGCGCCGGTGCTGGCGCAAAAGTCCACAGTCGACGGCATTGCCGAATACCGTGAGATGCTGCAGGACGGCAACCCTGCCGAGCTGTTCGAGATGAAGGGCGAGGGGCTGTGGAAGCAAAAGCGCGGCCCCCGCAAGGCGTCCATGGAGCAGTGCGATCTGGGCAAGGGGCCGGGCGTGGTCAGGGGTGCCTTTGTGGAGCTGCCGCGCTATTTTGCCGACACGGGCAGGGTGCAGGATCTGGAGTCGCGCCTGCTGACCTGCATGGAAAGGCTGCAGGGGCTGGACGCGCAAAAGATTGCGGCAACAGCGTTCGGCAAGGACGAGCAAAAGAACATGGAAGGGCTGGTGGCCTGGATTTCATCGCAGTCCAAAGGCATGAAGTTCAACCTGCCCCAAGGCCATGCGCAGGAAAGGCAGATGTACGAGGCGGGCAAGCGCATGTTCTATATGCGCGGCGGCCCGCATGACTTTGCCTGTGCCTCCTGCCATGGTGCGGATGGCAAGCGAATCCGCATGCAGGATCTGCCCAATCTGACCAGGAACCCCGGCGCTGCGGAAGGCTTTGGTGCCTGGCCCGCCTATCGGGTTTCATCAGGCGAGCTCTGGAGCATGCAGCGCCGCCTCAACGACTGCTTCCGTCAGCAGCGCTTTCCCTATCCCGGTTACGCTAGCGACGTGACGGTGGCGCTGGGGGTGTTCATGGGCGTCAACGGCAAGGGCGGGACGTCAACCGCACCGGCCATCAAGCGATAAGGAGGCCCTATGCGCAAGCAAAAACACATGTCGTACCTGGCCGTAGCCGCATCGTTGCTGGTGCTGGGCTGTGCCTCCGTCGACGGGGCTGCGGACATCGATGCCTTGACGGCCAAGATGGTGCAGACCTCTTTTCGCGATCAGGGCATCGCCAAGGTCGATCGCCTGCAGCAGGACGAATCGAATGCGGCCTGCAGTGCTGCCGATGCATCCGGCAAGCCGCTTGCGCCTGCGCGTGCGCAAGCCATCGAAGCTGCCAATCTCAAGACCGTCAAATGGCCTCAGGATGGCAAGCTGCTCGGCGACTGGAAGGAGGGCGAAAAAATCGCCCAGAACGGTCGTGGCATGACCTGGAGCGACAAGGCGGGCAGCGCCAATGGCGGCAATTGCTACAACTGCCATCAGATCAGCAAGGAAGAAATCTCCTTTGGCACGCTGGGCCCCAGTCTCTACAACTATGGAAAGATTCGCGGCATCAAGGATCCGGGTAGCCCCGAATCCAGAGCCATCGTCGAGTACACCTGGGGCAAGATCTGGAACGCCAAGGCCTACAACGCCTGCTCGGGCATGCCCCGCTTCGGTCACTCCGGCATCCTTACCGAAGCGCAGACAAGAGATCTTGTCGCCTTGCTTGTCGATCCTGCCTCTCCCGTCAACAAATAGCCTTCTTCAAGCGGCCTTGCTGCTTGCCCGTCTCGCAGTGCTGAGCCATCCGGCAGGGGGACGAGACCGGGCGGCGCAGCATTGCGGACATGGCTTGTGCCAGTTTGGATAGCGCGGAGCGTCCTGTCGACGGAAATGCCCGCGCTTGTCCCTGGTTGGCACAAGTACCAACGGATATCACCATGAGTCTTTCCAAACGCGAATTTCTGCAAGTGCTGGCGGCAGCCAGTGTCTCGGGCATGGGATTGCAGCGCTATGCCTACGCCGATCAGTCGCTGGCCGACAAGGCCTTGTATGAGGTGGCACCGTTCGGCAATGTGTCCCTGTTGCATATGACGGACTGCCATGCTCAGCTCAACCCGATTCACTTCCGCGAGCCCAGTGTCAATCTCGGTATCGCTGCGATGAAGAACCAGCGCCCGCATCTGGTGGGCGAGCATCTGCTGCGCTCCGTGGGCATCAAGCCAGGCTCGGCGTCGGCCCATGCCTTCAGCTATCTGGACTTTGAGGCGGCGGCCAGGCGCTACGGCAAGGTGGGCGGGTTTGCCCATCTGTCCACGCTGGTCAAGCGCATGCGCGCCTCGCGTCCTGGCGCACTGCTGCTGGACGGCGGCGATACCTGGCAGGGCTCTGCCACTTCGCTCTGGACCAATGCCCAGGACATGGTGGATGCCTGCAAGCTGCTGGGCGTGGACGTGATGACGGGCCATTGGGAATTCACCTACGGCATGCAGCGCGTGCAGGAGATCATCGACAAGGATTTCGGCACGCAGCTCGACTTTGTGGCACAAAACGTCAAGACCGCCGATTTCGGCGATCCGGTGTTCAAGCCCTATGTGATCCGTGAGATCAACGGCGTGCCCGTGGCCATCATCGGCCAGGCCTTTCCGTACACGCCGATCGCCAACCCGCGCTACATGGTGGCGGACTGGAGCTTCGGCATCCAGGACGACAATCTGCAGAAGATGGTGGACGAGGTTCGCACCAAGGGCGCCAAGGTGGTGGTCGTGCTCTCGCACAACGGCATGGACGTGGACCTCAAGATGGCCAGCCGCGTGCGCGGCATAGACGCCATCCTGGGCGGCCACACGCATGACGGCATGCCTGTGCCCACGCTGGTGCAGAACGCGGGCGGCAAGACCATAGTCACCAACGCGGGCTCGAACGGCAAGTTTCTCGGTGTGCTGGACTTTGATGTGAGGGACGGCAAGGTGCGCGGCTTCCAGTACCGACTGCTGCCGGTGTTCGCCAACATCCTGCCGGCCGATGCCCAGATGCAGGCGCTGATCACCCGAGTGCGTGCGCCCTATGAAAGCCGGCTGGGCGAAGTGCTGGCGCGCACCGACGGCACGCTGTACCGCCGTGGCAACTTCAACGGCACGGGCGACCAGTTGCTGCTGGACGCCATGATGGAGGTGCAGAATGCGCCGATTGCCTTCTCGCCGGGCTTTCGCTGGGGGACATCGTTGCTGGCCGGGCAGGACATCACGCGCGAATGGCTGATGGACATGACGGCCACCACTTATTCCTATGCCACGGTGACCGAGATGACAGGGGTCACGATCAAGACCGTGCTCGAAGACGTGGCCGACAATCTCTTCAATCCCGATCCTTATTACCAGCAGGGCGGCGACATGGTGCGCGTGGGCGGCCTGCATTATCAGTGCGACCCGGCGGCCGGCGCGGGCCAGCGCATCAGCGACATGCGCCTGAACGGTCAGCTGCTGGAGGCGGACAAGAAATACAAGGTGGCCGGCTGGGCGCCGGTGGCCGAGGAAGCTAGGACGGCCGGCAACAAGCCGATCTGGGAGCTGGTCGAGCCCTGGCTCAAGGACCGCAAGACGCTCGGGCCGCGCCGGCTTGACGAGCCAAGACTGATCAATGTCGGCGGCAATCAGGGGCTGGCCAAGGCCTGATGAAAGCTGATTGGAAAGCCGATTAAGACAGTGTTATCGCGCGGGCTGGGGTATATGCCATTGCCTTGACGCCGGGCCGCGCCGTCCAATGCCCGCATGAGTCCTGCCGAGTTTGATTCCCTGACGGCCACCGTTCTGGTGGCCATTTTGTTGCTGGCCGCTGTGCTGGGCTTTGTGATGCGCGAGACCCGCTTTTGCACCGTGGGCGCGATCAGCGATGTGGTGTATCTGCAGGACTGGGGACGGGCACGCCAGTGGTGCATGGCCATCGCCGTGAGCATGCTGGGCTTCACGGCGCTGGCGCTGTGGGGTCAGTTGCAGGTGGGTGATGCCCTTTATGCCAGCCGCCGCTTGCTGTGGCTTTCGGCCCTGGCGGGAGGGCTGTTGTTTGGCGGCGGCATGGTGCTGGCATCGGGTTGCGGGGCCAGGAATCTGACCCGGCTGGGCAGCGGCAGTCTCAAGGCGCTGGTGGTGCTGCTGGTCATGGGCGTGGCCGCCTTTGCCACGCTCAAAGGCATTACCGCCGTGGCGCGGGTGCGCTGGCTGGACAGCGTGCATCTTGAATTCCCGGCCCCGGCCCTGCTGCCCGAATGGCTGGCCGGCCATATGGCCTGGCCCTTGACGCCATTGCGCGGCGTGCTGGGCCTGGGCCTGGGGGGCTTGCTGCTGTTGCTGGCCTTCGATCCCCGGCCCGGCGCCGAGCGCAGCCGGATCGTGCTGCTGGGCGGGCTGTTGGTCGGCCTGTGCGTGACGGCGGCCTGGTGGCTAGGCGGCCATCTGGCGCTGGTGGCCGAACACCCCGAGACGCTGGAGCAGGTCTATGCCGCGACCTATAGCGGTCGCATCGAGGCCTTCAGCTTTGTCACACCGGTAGCGCACACGCTGGACTGGCTGATGTTCTTCAGCGACCGCAACAAGGTGCTGACCTGGGGCATTGCCTCGGTCGCGGGCGTGCTTCTGGGCAGCTTTGTCCATGCGCTGTGGCGCAGGGACTTTCAGTGGCAGGGCTTTGCCGACCGTGGCGATCTGGCCCGCCATCTTCTGGGAGGGCTGATGATGGGCGTGGGCGGCGTGACGGCCATGGGCTGCACCGTAGGCCAGGGCATCAGTGCGATTTCCATGCTCAGCCTGGGCAGCTTTGTGGCGCTGGCCGGCATTGTGCTCGGGGCGGTGCTGATGCTGCGCCATCTGGCAGAGACGGCATGAAGCAGAGTTAATTTGATAGCTGCTTGCGCTTGCTGATAAACAGATTCAGCATGAAAATATGCTGAAAATGAGAAAAGGAGCGCGGTAGGCGCTCCTTTTTTATGGGCCGCAGCGTTTCAGAGCTTGCGCAGGCGCGCGGCTGCCTCGATCAGGGTTTCGTCCTTTTTGGCAAAGCAAAAGCGCACCACGCGCTGGTCGAAACCGTCGCCGTAGAAGGCCGACAGCGGAATCGCTGCCACACCGATTTCCCGGACCAGCCACTGGCAGAACTCGGCCTCGTTGAGGTCCGAGACCGAGGAGATGTCGGCACAGAGGAAATACGTACCGGCCGTGGGCAGCAGCTTCAGGCGCGAGCCCCGCAGGCCGCCGAGGAACAGATCGCGCTTGGCCTGGTAGAAGGCCGAAAGCTCCATATAGGGCGCAGGGTCCTGCATGTACTGCGCGAGACCTGCCTGCATGGGCGTGTTCACGGTGAACACATTGAACTGGTGCACCTTGCGGAATTCGGCGGTGAGGGCGGCGGGCGCGGCCACGGTGCCGACCTTCCAGCCCGTGACATGGTAGGTCTTGCCAAAGCTGGAGACGATGAAGGCGCGCTCGGCCAGGCCCGGGTAGCGGGCGCTGCTCAGATGCTCGGCACCGTCGAAGACCATGTGCTCGTAGACCTCGTCGCTGATCAGCAGCACATTGGTGGGCGCCAGCAGGGCTTCGAGCTGGCGCATTTCCGCATCGGTCCAGATGGTGGCGCTGGGGTTGTGCGGGCTGTTGATGATCAGCAGGCGCGTGCGCGGCGTGATGGCGGCCGCGATCCTGGCAAAGTCGGGGCGGAAGCTGCCGGGAGTCAGCGGCACTCGCACGGCCACGCCGCCGGCCATCTCGATATTGGGCACATAGCTGTCGTAGCAGGGGTCGAGCACGATGACTTCGTCGCCTGCATGCACGGTGGCCAGAATGGCTGTGAGAATGGCCTGGGTGGCACCGGCGGTAATGGTGATTTCGCTGCCCGCGTCATAGCGGCGGCCGTGCAGTGTTTCGATCTTGGCAGCCACGGCCTCGCGCAGCGCGGGCCAGCCCGCCATGGGCGGGTACTGGTTGTGACCGGCGCGCATGGCATCGTTGACAGCGTCGAGCAGCCTGGGGTCGCAGCCGAAGTCAGGGAAGCCCTGGCCCAGATTGACGGCCTGGTGCTCGGCGGCCAGCGCCGACATGACGGTGAAGATGGTGGTGCCCACATTGGGCAGCTTGCTGGGGAAGTTGGGAGTCACGATAGTCTTGCAATGCGTGGGCCGGGCACGCAGGCACCAGCCCTTGAGGCGGGCCGGATCAGAGCCCGAAGTCGTCCACGCTGCCGTTCATGGCGCGCATGATGAGGTCTCGCGAGAGTCGGTCGCTGAGCAGCTCGGCAAACCTGTAGACGAAGTTGCGCAAGTATGCGCCGCGCTTGATGGCCACACGGGCCACGCTGGTGCCGAACAGATGGCCGACGGGGCGTACCACCAGGTCATTGACGGGGTCGTCGCGCATGGCCATCTCGGCCACGATGCCAATGCCCAGGCCCAGACGCACATAGGTCTTGATCACGTCGGCATCGATGGCTTCCAGCACGATATGCGGGTGCAGGCGGCGCATCTCGAAGGCCTGGTCGATCTTGCCGCGTCCGGTAAACGACGGGTGGTAGGTGATCAGGGCCTCCTGGGCGATGTCCTCCAGCGTGATGCGCTCTTTCTGCGCCAGCGGGTGGCCCGTGGGGATGACCAGCACGTGCTGCCATTCGTAGCAGGGCAGGGTCACCAGATCGGGATAGTCGGCCAGCGATTCGGTGGCCATGCCGATCTCGGCGACTTCGTCGATCACCATGCGTGCGACTTCGGCAGGAGTGGCCTGGTGCAGGCTGATGGTGACCTTGGGATAGAGCTCGCGCAGGCGTGCCACGGCGGGCGGCAGCACATAACGGGCCTGGGTGTGGGTGGTGGCGATGCTCAGCGTGCCGCTGTCCTGGGCGCTGTATTGCTCGCCGATGCGCTTGAGATTGCCCACCTCGCGCATGATCAGCTCTATGCTCTTGAGGACTTCCTGTCCCGGCTCGGTGATGCGCTTGAGACGCTTGCCGTGGCGCGCAAAGATATCGATGCCCAGCTCTTCCTCAAGCTCGATGATGGCTTTGGAGACTCCGGGCTGGGAGGTGTGCAGGGCCTTGGCCGCCTCGGTGAGGTTGAGATTGCGGCGGGCGGCTTCCTGAACGAAGCGGAATTGATGCAGGTTCATGACGGCATGGACTAAGAACTTGCATCATTATGCTTCAAATATCTAAAGAAGCTATTTTTTATTTGAAATCTGTATGTTTGAGTGCTTCGGTCTCGGCTGCCGCCTCTATCGCCAGCTGCGCCAGCAGGGACGTGACGCGAGGATTCTCACCCGCCGCGGTCTGCAGATCGAACCGACAGCCGGGATGCTGTCGGCGCAATTCGTCCAGCAGGCGCGGAATGTCTTCTCGTGCATGTTTGCCGGTACCGAGAAACAGCGGCAGCACGATCAGATGTTTGACACCTTGCGCAATCAGGGTCTGCGTGGCTGCAGGCAGATCCGGTGCGCAGGCATCCAGATAGGCGCAGATGCAGGGCAGGTCGGGGCGCATTGCCTGTACAAGCTGATGCACTGCCTCTATGGGCTGGCGCCAGAGAGCGTCTCTGGAGCCATGGGCCAGCAGGATCAGACCGGTTTGATCTGGAGAAGGGCGTTGCTCGTCGTTCATGGCCTAGCGCCTCAGTACCAGCCAGCCAAAGGCCGAGAGCGATAGCGCGGTGTAGAGCAGGCCCGGCGCCGCGGCGGCCAGCCAGGGCCACCAGGACTGCAGGGTGCCGATATAGCCGAACACGTTGTTGAGCAGGAAGAAGCTGATGCCGGCCATCACCCCGCCAAACACATAGGCCGTGATACCGCCCGAGCGGAAATGCAGATAGGCAAAAGGCAGGGCTAGAACCACCATCACCAGGCAGCTCAGCGGGTAGAAGACCTTGCGCCAGAACTCGATTTCGTACTTCTGCGCCGCCTGGCCGTTGTCCTGCAGGTGGCGTACGAACTGGAACAGTGCAATCGTGGTCATGCGATCGGGCTTGAGCAGCGCGCCCGAGACCATGGCCGCAGTGACCTTGGTTGGCCAGTTCATGCTGGCTTCGCTGATTCGGCTGAGCTTGGTGACATCGCCCTCTTGAGCGACCTTGCTGCCCTGCACACCATTCAAGGTCCACAGCTCCTTGTCTTCATCGACCTGGGCGGATTGAGCGTTGATCTGCGCAGCGATGCGGCCCTTGCTGTCGAATTCAAAAATGCGCACATTGACGAAATCTCCAGGGGCCTTGACGGCACCGACGTTGATAGCGACGGAGTGATCGCCTTGCTTTTCCTTGAGCCAGGCGCCTGTCGCGCCCCGGGAGATCTGCCCCTTGGCGACCACGCGCAATTTCTGGCTGAAGTTGTCGGCAGCGGGCGCAATATAGTCACCGACCAGCACGGTGAGAACTACAAAGCTCATACCCAGTACCAGCAGCGTGCGCAGCGCCAGCCAGGGCCCCATGCCGCTGGTGCGCATGATGGTGAATTCCGAGCTCTGGGCGAACTTTGCCATCACGAAGATGGCGCCGATCAGCACGGCAATCGGCATCAGCTCGTAGAGGTGGCCCGGAATGGACAGAGTCACGAACAGCAGCGCGCGCGTGGCGGTGTAGCCTGCATTGCCGCTACCCACCCAGCGCATCTCATCGACCAGATCAAAAAAGAAGAACAGCGCCAGAAAGGCCAGCGAGACGTACAGAACGGCCTGTATGACTTCGCGATAGATCAAGTTGCGCAGAACTTTCATCGTGCGCTCTCCTGACGCTTGCCCGAGCGCCGCAGCAGGTCACGCGGTGACCAGCGGAAGTGGCGCGCCAGCAGTACCAGCACGCTGACGATCAGGATGCTTCCATGCAGCAGGCCCAGAATGCCCCACATGCCTATCTTGTTGGCGCTGACCCAGCTCTCGCCAAGGGTCATGAGGTTGTAGTAAACGATAAATGCGAAGAGGGCGATCATCAGGCTGCTGCTATTGCCCGCACGCGGGTTCACGCTGGAGATGGCCAGGCCCAGAATGACAAAATTCAGCGCGGCAAAGGGCAGGCCCAGGCGCCATGCCAGCACGGAGCGGGCGATCGGCTCGTCCTTGCCGATCAAGTCCTTGGTGGGCATGCTGCGCGCCGCCATCTCCTCGATGGTGACGGGGTTGTCGTTGTCGACCTGCACGCCGTATTCCTTGAATTCGGTGATGCGCACCGAGCCGTCGTCGCTGCGCGTCTCCATGCGCTGGCCGTCCTCCAGAATCACCATGCGCTGGCCCTTGATGACGGCCAGATGCGCGCCCTTGGCGGAGGTCACGGACTCCTTGCCGGGGTCGCGCGAGACCACGAAGACATTGCTGGCCGCCATGTCAGAAGGGGAATCCTTGTCGACGAAGAACACGCGTGTGCCGCCCGCCGATTCCTGGAACTCGCCGGGTGCGATGCGATCCAAGTCGCTGCGCTGCTGGAACTGGGTCTTGATCTGCTCGATTTGCTGATAGGACCAGGGCAGCACGCCGAGGGCCAGCACGGCGGTGATGAGAATCACCGGCCAGGCAAAGCGCAGCAAGGGCTTGAGCAGACTGGCCAGGCCCTGGCCGGCGGCAAACCAGATGACCATCTCGCTGTCGCGGTACATGCGGGAAAGAGATCCCACAATGGCGACAAACAGGCTCAGGCCCAGAATGGTCGGGAGTTGCCCGAGCACGGTGAAACCCATGACCAGCATCACGTCGGAAGGGCTGACACTGCCCTTGTAAGCCTGACCCAGGGTGCGGATCAGCATCATGGTCATCACCACAGTGATCAGAACCACGGCCGTCGCACCAAAGCTGCGGGCCAGCTCTTTGCGTATGGATGAATCGAATAACATTGGCTAAAAGGAAAACACCGATTATGAACTTTGAACTGAAGGCTCTGACCGCTGCCGCCGCAGCGCGTGAAAAATGTGATCTGCTGTTGGTGCTGGTTTCTGAACAGGCAGCATCGGGCACATTCGGCAGCGACGCCATCGGAGCCATGGTGGCTCATGCGGTGAAGCAGGGTGATTTTGCCCTGTCTTGCGGCAAGCAATTGCCTTTGTACCAAGTGCCCGCCATTGCCGCACGCCGTGTGGTGCTGCTGGGCGCGGGAGCTGGTACTCCCAAGGACGTGCGCAATGCCTTGGCCGGCTGCGGCGCGGTGCTCAAGACCGAAGGCATTGCCAAGGCCGTTGTGAGCTTTGCCTTTGATGCCGATGCCCAGGCTGTAGCGGCTGCCGTACAGGCGGTTGCCGATGCGACCTACCTCTATACCCACACCAAATCCCAGGCCAAGCCCATTGCGCTGACCAAGCTCGTGCTGGGCGTATCGTCCAAGACGGCTGCTGTTACCGCTGCTTTCAATACCGCAGTGGCGCAGCAGGAGGGCGTGGCCATGGCCCGCGAATGGGCCAACCGCCCGGCCAACCATGCAACGCCCACCTTGCTGGCCAACGCTGCCAAGAGCATTGCCAAGGCAGCACGCATGAGCTGCAAGATTCACGGCCCTGCCGATGTGGCCAAGCTGGGCATGGGCGCTTTCATGGCGGTGGCCCAGGGCTCGCGCGAACCCCTGCGCTTCATCGAATTGCACTACAACGGTGCGGCCAAGAGCGTGGCTCCCATCGTGCTGGTGGGCAAGGGCATCACTTTTGACACCGGCGGCATATCGCTCAAGCCTGCAGCCGAGATGGACGAGATGAAGTTCGACATGGGCGGTGCTGCCAGCGTGCTGGGCGTGTTCCAGGCGCTGGCCAGGCTGCAGCCGGCTATCAATGTCGTGGGCCTGATCCCTGCATGCGAGAACATGCCCGACGGTGCAGCCGTCAAGCCCGGCGATGTGGTGACCAGCATGAGCGGCCAGACCATCGAAATCCTCAACACGGACGCAGAAGGCCGCCTGGTGCTGTGCGATGTGCTGCATTACGCAGCGCGCTTCAAGCCTTCTGCGCTGGTCGATATGGCCACGCTGACTGGCGCTTGCGTGATCGCTCTGGGCGGTTTGCGCAGCGGCCTGTTTTCGACCAGCGACGAGCTGGCATCGGCCTTGCAGACCGCTGGCGATATGGCACTCGATCCTTGCTGGCGCATGCCTCTGGACGAGGAGTATGCCGATGGCCTCAAGAGCAATTTTGCGGACATGGGCAACGTGGCAGGGCGCGCCGCAGGTGCGGTGACGGCCGCCAAGTTCCTGCAGAAATTTGTGGGCGATATTCCCTGGGCACATCTGGATATCGCCGGGACTGCCTGGAAGAGCGGTGCTGCCAAGGGAGCTACGGGTCGCCCCGTAGGCCTGCTGGTGCAATATCTGCTGGGTCAGGAAGGCCGGGTTGCCGCTGCAGCAGCGACTGCTGCCAGGACCCCGGCGGCTCGCAAGAGTGCTACCAAACCTGCGGCTTCGCGCCGCGCGCGTGTGACTGCCAAGGCTTCGGCTTAAGAAAAGTCGGCAGATGCGGCCTGGTTTCAGGCCGCATCTGCCGCCAAGAGTTGTGACAGAAATTGCCTTTCATTTCAATGCACCAGACAAGCTGGGCTATGTGTGCCGATTCGCACGCAAGGCTCTGCGTCATGGTGCGCGCATCGTGGTTCTGGGGGATGGAGCTGCGCTGAGCCGGCTTTCGCCCCGTTTGTGGAGCGTGTCGGCCACGGATTTTCTCGCGCATGCTTGTGAGTCGGATGGAGCGCAGATGCTTGCTGCTTCTCCCGTCATCCTGGCCGAACACCTGCAAGACTTGCCTCATTACGATGTGCTGGTCAATCTTATGCCGCAGGTGCCGTCGGGGTTTGAGCGCTTCGCGCGCGTGGTGGAAATCGTTTCTTCCGGCGATGAGATGGATCGCCAGGATGCGCGTGCCCGCTGGCGCGACTATGCAGCGCGTGGTTTTTCCATTGTCCGGCACGATCTGAATCTCAAGGGCTAGGTCATGAACTCCTCATCCAAAGTTCCGCCACGCTTCGTCCCCACCCTGACCGAGGTGGTTCAGCCCGAAGCTGCCGCGCTCGAAGACGCTGCGGACAGCGCTCAGTCTGCGTCGCCGGAGCAGTCTCACGGAGCTGTGCAGCAGGTGCTAGGCCCGCGGACGCTGGGAGACAGCGTTGTCCCTCTGGCGAGGCCGTCGTTTCACACCTCATGGCTGGCGGATGGTCTCTACGGCCGTGGCCGGCCTGCAGGTATTCCGCATCAGTTGCCCCCTTTGCCGGAATCCTTGCCGCCGCAGCAGTCATTTGCGCAGAGCATGGCAGGGGAGGTGGTGGAGGCAATATCGGCCGGGCAGGTGGAGCCTGAGACTGAGTTGGGAACTGCCGAACTCGTGGAGGCATTTCCGCTTGCAGACCAGGCGGAGCAGCCATCCGTTACGGACGCTGGCCAGCCCCAGGATGAAGAACTTCAACCCGGGCCTGAGGTACTCGATGAGGAAGCCGCCGAGCCACTCGTCCAAGCACAAGATGTGGAGCAGGCTGTTGAACCCGCCCCGGTCTTTGGGGCAGTCGGCCTGCAGCAGGCACTGGATGAGCACGGTGCCGTGGTGGCCGAAGAATATCTGGTCCACCGGCTGATGCAACGGGTGGACATTGTGCTGGAGCACAAGCTCAAGGAAGCAATAGCTCAGGTTGTGGAAGCACAGACCCGATCCATGGTGCTTCGTCTTCGTGAAGAAGTGGAGACCGTGGTGCGTCAATCGGTCTACGAAGCCGTGGAGGCCGAGCTGGCACAGCAAGCCCAAGCCCGGCAGTAGTCGCCGAGCTCTCGCGGTTAGCGGTTAGCGGTTAGCGGTTCAAACGCAGTGGGCCGCTGAAAACTTCAGGATTCAGAATGTTGCTGGGCTGGCCGTCGGCAAAGTTCACAACGTTCTCAAACGCAGCACGGAAATACAGCTCATAGCTGTCCTGCTCCACGTAGCCGATATGGGGCGTGCAGATGCAGTTCTCCAGTCTGAGCAGGGCATGGCCTTGCAAGATTGGCTCGCTCTCGAATACATCGATCGCGGCCAGGCCCGGGCGGCCACGGTTCAAGGCACAGAGCAATGCTTCGGGCTCCACCAGTTCGGCGCGCGAGGTATTGACGAACAAGGCTGTCGGTTTCATCCGTGCCAGGTCCTGTGCAGTCACAATGCCGCGCGTCGCATCGTGCAGGCGCAGATGCAGCGACAGAACATCGCATTGCTCGAAAAAGACTTCCTTGGACGGGGCGCTCAGATAACCATCGGCCTCGGCCTTGCGGCGCGAGGTTTCGCTGCCCCAGACACAGACCTGCATGCCAAAGGCCTTGCCATAGCCCGCCACCAGTTGCCCGATGCGGCCGTAGCCCCAGATACCCAGCATGCGCCCGCGCAGCACGCTGCCCAGTCCGAAGTTGGGCGGCATGGAGGCCGCCTTGAGACCGGACTGCTGCCATGCACCATGTTTGAGATTGGAGATGTACTGCGGCAGACGGCGCATGGCCGACATGATCAGAGACCAGGTCAGCTCTGCCGGCGCAATGGGAGAGCCCACGCCCTCTGCAATCGCCACGCCACGTTCGGTGCAAGCCTGCACATCGATATGGGCGCCAGCCTTGCCCGTCTGGGCAATCAGCTTGAGCCGGGGCAGCTTATCGAGCAACTGGCGCGAGATTTGGGTGCGTTCGCGAATCAGGACGATGACATCCGCGTCGCGCAGTCGAACCGAGAGCTGACCCACGCCCTTGATGGTGTTGGTATAGACCTTTGCGTTGAAGGCATCAAGCAGCTTGGCGCAATCGAGCTTGCGAACCGCGTCTTGGTAATCGTCCAGGATAACGATGTTCACCACTGGAATCCTTAAATAAGTGGCTGAGTTTATTGAATGAAATTCAATGCGATCAAAGGCTTAGGATTGCTTCTGTGAAAACTTACGCCAAATCGACGCCACCAGATTCCCTACGCGCACCCTACACACTCCAGAGCTTAGCGTAGGTTTGGCGCAGGTTTTGAAAGCTACGCTGGCCCAAGGAGGTTGCATCTATCTTGATGCCCATGCCGCAAAAGCTCTGTCCGCTGGGAATGCTATTGTGATCCAAGGTTGTCCAGGGTTGCGACTGGAGGCTGTTGCGTCAGCTAAAAGTTGGGTTTATAGGTATAAGTCCCTGGTAGACGGGCGTATGAGACAGGTCAGGTTCGGGACTTGGCCGAGTACCTGTTTCACCGATGCATCCAGGCCCCTCCAGAGGATGTGAGGGGCGCTATTTCGGGTCATGTGATTCCCGGTGCGGCTGGCATCTATAACTGCCACAAATACGACGCCGAGAAGCAGCAATGGTTGTAGCCGTCTGGCACTGGGGCTCGAGGCCGTTGTTCAAGCAGATGCTGTGTGACTGCGGAGAGGCTTTTTGGGCGCCGGTGTGCTCCGGCGACTGCAATTGGGACAAAGAGTGCTTGTTCGCCCAGTCGTCAAGATCGCTAACCAGCCAGCGTCCCGCGCTGATTTGCCGAGGCTGAGGCAGGTCGTCTTGCCGTACAAGGCGCTCAAAGGTCTTCCCGGACAGGCCCGGCAGTTGGGCAGCGACTTCTTTGGCGATGATTTGGGGGAGCGAATGCCTCGGAGGTACATCCTTGATTTAGTCATGAAAAGCCCGCTCAAAGGTGGGGCCGAGGCGAGTGCTGCGGGTGGGGTGATCGCGAGTTGCTGCTTCTTGACGGACTCGTGACGAACCAGGGAAACCGATGTGTTTTGGAGGAGATTTGCAGGGTTCTCGGCACAATTGTTAACATTCGGGCGTTTATCAGTCCACTTATCAAATGGACTCCACCTTCTGAGTCTCAGAGCATGGGTCACCACAATTGCGTTGCCGCGTGAATGAGCTTTTCTGATCCGCCAATTCATGCCTAGCAATTTGCAGCTCTACTTGTTGGTCGCGCCGGTATGCATAACGGCACTGGGCGCACTCATGGCTTTTTGCTGGCTTGCACAGCGCCGCTCCGTGTTTCTGCTCTCGACGGCTTGTGGGTTGACACTTACGGGGCTTGCCTTGGGTTGGCAATGCTTGACACCTCACGGACAACTGGTTCGGTGGGCTGTTTACACCGGGCCCATTTATCTGCTTGGTGCCTGGCTCTGTACCTGGGGCGTTGCTCAAAAGTTTTCCGTCTCCTCATATCCCAAGATCTCGGCCCTGGTATCGATCATCGTGGTTGCTGCTCTTTACGAGTACAGCATCGTGCAGGACAACATTGCTGCACGTGTGCTCTGGCTGAACACAGGGCTTGGCGTCATTCACTTCATACCGTTTCCAGCCATCGCGCTAAAAAAAGTCAGACGTGACGGGCTGGAGAAGCTGCTTTACCGGTCCTACGGGGCCTTTGCGATCTATACAGTGCTCAGGCCCATCATGGTGCTGTTTCTTGGATTCACTGAGCTCCAGGACATGCTCAGCTCCATTTACTGGTTGGTCACCATGCTGGGCTCGCTATTGTTCAGCCTGGTGTTCTCGGGCCTCATGCTCATCGTTTCGATGAGGGATGCAATGGCCACACTCAGAGACGAACGCAATCACGACATGCTGACTGGCGTGTTGAATCGTCGCGGCTTCTGGGAGTTCGCAGACCCGCTGGCCCGGGATCGAAAAGCGCAGCCGCTTTCCATCGTGGTGGCGGATCTGGATCACTTCAAGCGGGTCAACGACAACTGGGGGCACGAGTATGGCGACGGAGTACTCAAGGCCGTCGCGGAAGTCATACAGGCAAGTGTCCGTGGTACCGACCTGGTGGCTCGCTTTGGAGGCGAAGAATTTGTGCTGTTGTTGACCCATGCCGACATTGAGACTGCACAACGTGTGGCGCAGCGTATTCGTGCCGGAGCGGTCGAGATCATTGCGCCATTGCCCGATGGTCAGCGCGTGACCTTGAGCATGGGTATCGTTGTCAGCCCATTCGGCAGCGATCTGCGCGAAGCCGTAATGAGGGCTGACCAGCAACTCTACAAGGCCAAGGAGCTTGGGCGCGATCAGGTCGTCGTGCATGGACCCGGGGACGTCGCGGCAGCGGCGTGAGATACAGGATGCACTCAGCTCTTCTTGCTGAAGAGTGACGGCCGCTCGGCGGACTGCGCTGCGTCACGCATAAATGGTGGCACGGACAGTACAAGCAAAAGAGCGGCCAGCGGAACCACGCAGATGAAGCCGATATGCTTGAAGCCCAGCGCACCGGTAATGCCGCCCAGCACAAACATCAAGATCAGCCCTGCGGACACCTTCATACGGCGCCAGTCATGCCTAACCAGGGGTGATAGTTGCAGGTCGGCGTTGGCGTGGCGCTTCCAGAAGAACATCTTGCCCAGTTCCATGCCCAGATCCGTGAAATTGCCGGTCATGTGCGTGGTGCGAGTGCTGCCGCCGGATGTCTTGGAACCCACGGCATTCTGCAGACCCATCATGAAGGACAGCAGCAGCACGGTCAGCGGCACTGCGAAGGGCGTATTCCATGTCAAGGTGACTGTGCCCATCAGGCCGAAGGCAATCAGCATGACGGCCTCCAGCATCAGCGGCAGGGCATAGACGCTGTACAGATGGCGTTTGCGCCCCCAGTTCACCAGCAACGCGCAGACGGCCGCGCCCGTTGTAAAGGCGATGATGGCACCAAGCGCATTCAGCAGCAGCTTGGCGTTCTCAAGCACCAGGCCGTCAGCCAGTTGAGAGGCAAAGCCCGTCATGTGCGAGGTATACATCCGCAGCACAAGAAAGCCGCCAGCGTTGACCGCGCCCGCGTTAAAGGCCAGCAGCAGACCCAGGGCGATATTGGTGGACGGTGTGCGATGCCGGTTGGTGAGATGGCGAAGTCTGCGCATCAAGGATTCCACTGACAAAAGTGCACCCATGACGGGGTGCATCAATGCTGACAAATTGGTTTGTCAGCGACCATGCAGGAGTCATTGTGGGCCAACTTGGATACGTGAGCTGCCTGGTGCGGATGGCATTGGCCAGCGAATTCACCGGCTTACGTCAGCAATGCCATGGGGTGGTCTGCCGGGATGGTGTGTTCAAAGCTGATGTCTGGGTAGCTGCGGCCTTCCACATGAACGCGGTCTCGGCCAGCATTTTTGGCGCTATACAGCAACTGGTCGGCTTGCCTCAGTGCACCTTCAAGCTGGTCGGCATTGCTGATTGAAGTGATGCCAAAGCTCAGCGTCAGGGCTGGCCCTTTCGGTAATAGCTCCTGGTCATTTCTCAACTCCAGGCCAATGCGCTTGGCGACTTGCTCGGCACCTAGCAAATCGATCTTTGTCAGCAGAACCATAAACTCTTCACCGCCGAAGCGTGCAACCAGATCGTTGCTGCGCACATTGTGCTGCATCGCTTTGGCGACAAGCTGCAAGACCGCGTCACCTTTGTCGTGCCCCCAGTTGTCGTTGATGCGTTTGAAATGATCAATATCGCTGGCCAGAAGCGCCATGGGATACAGGCGCTGGTCGGCCAGGCGATGTTGTGCGGCTTCACTGAATGCGCGGCGATTCAGTATCTGGGTCAAAGCATCCAGGTCGCGTTCAGTGCGCAGTTGACGGACTGTGTCCCTGATGGTGACTGCACAGACTAAAACCGTGAAGAGCAATGCAAAAAGCAAAATACTCATCAGCGTTGTCAGCCAATAGGTTGAGTTGGCATCCATGGCATCGCCGAGACCGTTATGCGCGAAAGTTGCGACCAGCGTCGGGCGCAGCATGGTAAAGACGGCATAAGACAGATAGGACCACAGCAAAATCCTATCCAGCCAGTCGTTGGTGAGGCCTCGTTTGAGAACTGCCGGCACTGGCAGCAAGAGCATCAGAGCTACGCCTATACCGAATGTGTGCAGCCGACCCACCTGGTTCTGTGCCACATTGGCAAAATAGTAGAGCGAGGCCAGCGTCGCGGCACACAAGACAAATGCTGCAAGCGGATATGTGGGTACGCACCGACGCTCTGAAAAGCTCTTGGTAAAACACCAAGCTCCCGCCAGAAACAGTGCGTTGACGAGAACCACATAATGATTGAGGACTTCAAACTTCAGCACGCTGCGAATGCTGATAGACATTGCGGTTAGCAGGAAAGAGGCGCACAGCCAGAGTAGAAAGCGTTGCTTGGGCTGGGTCGCCCAGCACACTCCCAGCAGACCGGCCAGAAAGAGCAGGGACAGAGATGGCATCAACACAAAGATGTGGTCGTTGCTCGTATGCATACACACAGCCCTTCTGCTAGTGATCACCAACAGACAGGCCAGACTGGCCATATCTCTAGTCAAATCTAAATGCCAAGGCGGCCATTAATGTGTCAGCCGCTCATCTTCCGGATCAGAAATTAACAACTTCTTGCGATTTCTGACAGTTCACTTTTCCTCTTTTGGAGGTGAAATAATTAAAAGTGACATTGGCTGACAGAGTGTCGCCAGCATCGTCGGTGCCAACCCTTAGCCCATATGTATGAAGGAAACGAGAAATTGATGTGAGTCAGGATTTTTTGCGGCTCCATGAAAAAGGCGGCATTTGCTACATTGAGTCCATGAAAAAAGCACTTGGAACCACCAGCGCAGTACTTTCTGCACTGGCCATCAGCGGTTGCGCCCAGCCTCAGTCCGCTGCGCCTGTGATCGGCATGGCCAACCCCGCATCGGTGTACTGTGCCAAGCTGGGCGGCAAGACCCGCATCGAGAAGACCACTGCCGGAGAGCGCGGCATCTGCGTGCTGCCCAACGGCACGGAAATCGACGAGTGGGAGTTGTTCCGCCGCGACCACCCTGCAAAGTAACCGAGCCGTAGTCCTAACATCAGCGGGCTCAAGTGCTAGTAGGTTCTTGGTGCGCGGTGGGTGGCTCGGGCATGTACCTCGCTGAGGCCAAGGGGTCGGCGCGACCCATCGCGCCTCCGTGAATGGCAGACAAAAAAACCATACGGCGCAGGCAGGGTGGGCAGGGGCTGGACAGTTCAGCCAGCTTTACCAATGGGTAAGGCATTGGCTGTGCCCAAAACAGTCAGCATCGCGCCGTCTTGGGTCTGCGCAAAGAAGTCATGCCGCTCTTGCTGCAGCTGCATTCGATCTGCTTGCTGTATGCAAATCTGAAAAATCTGTGCGAACTTGTGGCGCTTTAGATGGGCCGCGTAGGCACCCTGTATGTCAACGCATACTTTTTGCTGCCAACCGTGGATTGGACGGCGCAGACGGTGCTGTGCCGCATGCAGCAATTGGTAACTGATAAGTGCTCCTGGCAATGCCATGCGAATGACGTAGTGATAAGTTTTTTCAGCTGTCCTTCGGCTCACCAGCCATACCTGAAGAATTCCTTGGGGGCTCGAGGTGCAGCTCTTATGAAGGAGAAAATCATGGCCACTCCCGTCAGCGTTGAGAAGCTAGAAGTCAGGTCACACAGCGAGCCCGATGAACTTCGCACACCTAGCAAAACTCGCGTGGAGCTCGTAAAGCTTCAGGGCTACACGATTGGACGGTTCAACTTTGAGCCCGGATGGCGCTGGTCCGAATGCATCAAGCCCGTGGTGAAGACCGAATACTGCCAACTCTCGCATGTGGGGCACGTCGTTTCGGGAAAGCTCACCGTTCAAATGCAGGACGGCTCTCAGAAAATGCTCAGCGCAGGGGAGTCCTACGCCATCCCACCTGGCCACGATGCCTGGGTCGAAGGGAGTGAACCCTTTGTCGGCCTTGAGGTGCTGAGTGCAGAGGTCTACGCAAAACCTGCCGAGTAACGCTCGCGCAAGTGCTTGCGGGCTTGCCATAGCAGATTGAGGTAGCGGTATTACATGCCAACCACTTGGCAAAAATGCCTGCTAGGTCTGGAACCTTGCGGGCTTTTGTCTGCTTGGCGGGCGCTTCCGAGCTTCTGAATTGGCGATTGCGTTGCGCCTGCCCTATCTGCATTTGAAAGTGTGCTGCTACTGATGGCATCGTCTGGATTGAACTAGCAGCCTTGCTTTCCATAGCAGGCAGCAGCCGGCTGTGTTGGCTGTCGCGGTGCTGTAGTTGTTGCCGTACGGTGTCGATGGGGCATGGGCTGTTCGCGGGGGCAACGGGGCGGTAGATCAGGGCTTTTCGCGCAGGCACTGGACGGTGTGGGCGTCCAGCCATTCGGCGTGCATGCCTGGGCAGGCGAACTCGTCGCGCACGGATTTGGTGAGGGTGGTGGGTTCGTCTGCCTGGGCGTTGGGGGTGGCAAGCCACAGTACGCCCATGAAGATGGCGGCGACGAGGATCAGGGACTCGATGATCTTTTCCATGATATTTCTCCGGTCTGGCGCTTGTCAGGAAAACGCCTGTGGCTATCAAAAGCGATGAGGTTGACCGTTTACAGCGGCCAGGCTTGCGGGGTGGTGGCAATGACGATGGCCACGCCGATGAGGCAAAAGATCCCCAGGAGGCAGAGGCCCCATTGCGCGGCGGTCAGTAGCTTTGTTCCAAGGCCGGGGCGATCAAGAGCAGGACTGTCAGGAGCAGCGCGAGCAGGGCGGTGGGGATGTGTGGCCATTTCACAGGCCTCCCTTCTCGCGCAGGCGCTGCACGAGGTCTTCATCAACGGGTTGAGGAACGGTGCTGTACAGCATGGAGTCTCCTTTTGGCGAGAAGCAGGCCCGCTGGATGGGCGGGGGCGGATAAAAAAGACCAGCGCTCTTGAGAGCAGGTGAAACCAACAAAGGTATGGAGTGAATGCGCTTCGCGCTCTGGCGCAGCAAGCTGTTGCCTTGAATTTTACTGTTATTTTTATCAGTGCTGTTCATTTGTACAGTAGTTTAAATTTTCCCTGTACAGCGCGTCAACAGACATCGACCTCATGTGTTGCGTGGCCGCACTGAGCGTCTACCGGCAAAGAAAAAGCCCACCAGCGTTGGCTGGTGGGCTTGCGGGTAAAGGCCGATGCCTTGCGGCGTGCCTGGGGAAGCAGAGGGAGGGTAGAGAACCTCAGGCTCGGCAGAAAGCAATGGATATCATCACCATCTGGTGTGACTGCTCAGACCGCAGCTCACGGCTTGTGCACTACGGTATTGGAAAAGCGTATTTCAGGCCTCGATTTTGAGCAATACCTTGTACCAGGAACCATCACACCAGATGGCCCCGCTTGACCCTGCGGGGAGAGGTCGCGCTTAAGGCCCGCGGGGCCAGGAGGCTACATTTGAAAATCTCCGCGCAAAAAAAAGCCGACCGCGAGGTGGGCTGAACTCCAACTGGTTGGCGGCCGGCGCCGACCGGCCTGCGGTTCTTCTTGAGTTTGGGCACTAGCGCATGTGTGGTTGCGTGCCGGGGTTAGACAAAGGGCACACCGTAGTGGTCATAAACACGGCGGCCGTAGTCGTCGGTGTATTCGGGCAATGTGCCTCCCTCGTAGCGAGGGGCGTTTTCAAGCCGTTCCTTGGTGACGGAAACCACGTACCCGCCTTGGCTGGGTTCGTATTTGAGGCTATCCCACGGCAGTGGGTAGAGATCTGAGCCGATGCCCAGGAAACCGCCAAACTGCATCACTGCATATCGAATCTTGCCGGTGAGCTTGTCGATCATCAGTGAGTCGATAGCTCCCAGTTTGTCGCCGTTGGGGTTGTAGACGTTGGTGCCGTTGACACGATCGGATGAGATGACAGGTGAGGCTGGTTGCATTCCTGCTCCTTTCTTTGCGTGGTACAGAACAACGCTGGCAAGGTGGGCCAGCGCTGAGGCGCTCACTTTCACTGCTGGGGCGTTTTGTGCTGCTGCCCAGGCTGCTGTTGCTGAGCAGGGGTCTTCTGCTGTCCTGGGGTTTGCTGTTGCTGCTGGCCGGGTTGGCTGGTGCTCTGGCCTGGTTGGCGTTGCCCAGGGTTTTGCTGCTGCTGTTGCTGCTTGTCCTGTTGGCTGGGGCTGTGCTGCTGGTTCGCCTGTTGCGTCATGTCCTTCACTCCTTCAGGTAGGTGACCAGCAAACCGGGTTGGCTTGCTGTGGATGCATGGTCGCCGAGTCATGGAAAACCCTTTTGTAGGAGAACGTGGCGCAACGCTGAATTTTGTGAATTCACGGCCATTACGTAGCATTTGGTTTACGTTTGAGGCGGAACTCTCGATATTCCTCACAGTATTCATCCGGACGCGCAGCAGGATGTGGTGGGTTCCGGGCTCATTCAGGATTGTGGTCGCTGCCTCCCCGATGCAAGTCGCTCCAACCGCAGTACCCTGAACCGGGTCCACCGGCCGGCCTTATGCCTTGGTGAAGGGCGTTGCCGTGATTCCGCCAGTCTTGCCGTTTTGCCCTTGTCCGCATTCGACAGGCCCATTGGCTTTTTCCAGAACTAGCCGTGTTGATAGCTTCCGGCGTTTGACGGATAAGCGCTGGAGGCCTATCTGACCTAAATGCCTGGATGCGGAGAAAAGCCCCTGCAACCACTGGTTGGCAGGGGCTGTTTTGTTCAGGCCAGGCAGTTCAGGTCGTAGCCCACCATGAAGAGTGAAGCTTCCATGGCGCGCATGCGATCGGGCTGGCCTGAAAACAGGCTGGGGGTCTTGCGCAGGGTCTCGGCCATTACCCAGGCCAGCCGCACCTTGGCGCCAGCCCAGCGCTGGGGCGTGCTTTGGCTGGTGTAGAGCAGGGTGCCCGGCGAGGGTGGCTGGTCAAACAGGCAAGCCAGTTTGTGCTGGGGCTTCTGGCTGCCGCCGGCCAGCGGGAAACTCAGCGTATCGGGCAGGTGGGGCCTGCCGCTGCTGCGGCGCCAGAACTCCACCAGTGCAGCAGCTGCGGCGCTGACCCGTGAGTCATAGATGGGCAAGCCTTCGGCCGAATAAAAGGCGTGTACCTTGGTGAGCATGGAGTTCATGAGCCGCACTGTCGGAAAGCCGGTGCGCAGGCTGGCCGAGCCAAGCGCCATTTCCTGGTGGGTCTGGGCGATGTAGTGGCTGATGTTAGTGCCAAGGCCCACAAGAAAGGGCCGCGCGCCTTCTTTGGGGTTGCGCTCGCCGCCCCAGTCCAGCACATCGCTACAGGCGGCCAGGGTGGCTGTCGCATCGTTGGCCTGCACGGCAGCGCGCAGCTTGGCAGAAAGAGCGCTTGTCTTGATGCACGACTCGGCCCAGTCGCCCGTTGCCAGGCCAGTCGCCCGCCAGCGGTAGTGGCGAGGTACCAAGTCGGCAAAACGGGCGGTGGCCATCAAGCCCTTGGGGACGTAGCTGGAAGAGCGAATGTTCAACTGAATCCGTCGCTGGGGGAGTGTGGCTGCAAGCCAGTCGGTAAAGCCAATGACTTCGGGCTGTTGCAGAAATTCGGTGCGGTTCATTGATGCCTTGTGGCCTGTCGGATTTCTTGTTTTGGTCAGTTGGTGCTGCTTTGACATTGTCGCCCGGCGTGGGCGGCTGACGGAGCAAGGAAAGGCAGGCTGCAGCAATGAGTGCGCACGCCCCTGGTTTGTCCTGTGGTGGTGTTTCGAGCGCGATTTCAGGCTCTGACTCTCCGGTGGTCGAGGTGACTCCATGCGCTGAAACCGAGAGAGATCGCGCACCAGGTAATCCAGTGCTATAGAGGGCCTGGCTCAGCCTGGTTCGCCCGCAGCGATTGCCATCGCCTATGCCATTGCTGCATGCGGCGTTGCAGCCGCAGGTCTGACGGGCTGGGTGTTGGCTATCCGCTGGTGGTTATCAGAACCTGAACGTCGCACCGACGATCGGGCCGCTCTGGCTGAAGTCCAGTCGCTTGCCGTCGTCACGGTAGTCCACGCTCAGGTGGCGGTAGCCCACGGACACAAAGATGTTTTCCTTGACTTGGTAGTTCACCGAGCCGTGCACCTGCCAGGTGAACTTCGAGCCCACATCCAGCCCACCCATATCGGCATACACCAAGGTGGACCAGCGCGGCGCAATATCGTAGCGCCAGCGTGCGGCGACCACTGGGTCAACGAACGAGGTGTTGGACTGCGCCGAACCTACCCCTGGCACACTCACTTTGGCCTTGATCTGCCATAGGCGCAGGCCCGCCATCAGGTCAACGCTCGACTGCGGACTCAGCATCCAGTTGTGCCCGCCGGTCATCGTCAGCGAGGTCTGGCGAATCTTGGCATTTGCGCTCAGGCCTAAGGGTAGGGCAGCCTTGTCCGATGTAGCGGCGTAGCTGAAGTCGCCCTGCAGCACATATTGCCCCTTGCGTGCCGTGCCGTTCACAAAGGCTGCAGCGTCCAGGTCCTCCAGAATGTCCGAGAACGATTTGTTCACGCTCACCGTTGGCGCTCCTCTGAACGGGCGGACGCTGCCGTCCAGCCCCGTCATCCATGCATAGGGCGTGAGCTGAAAGCGCCATGCATCGGCTGCTGTCTTGTCCTGTGCCCAGGCCGGCGTGCCTGCCAGCAGGCTCGCGGCCAGCGCCGCCGTTGCCATGCCTGGAGTGGTGTTGATGTACTGGGTCATTTGTCTCCCTTACAGCGTGTTTTTGTACACCTTGCCGTCCTTCATGATCAGGCGCAGGTTCTGTTCCGGGCTGCTCAGGAAGTCCAGATTCACCGTCGGGTCGCCATCGGCCACTAGAAGATCGGCAAATGCGCCAGGGGCGATGCGGCCCAGCGGCTGGGGATAGGGGTTGCGCTCGCCCGACAGGGCCAGCAGTTCGCCGTTGGTGCCCGTGGCCTGCTTCAGCAGCGTCATGGGGTCGTAAAAGCGCGTCAGCTTGGCCAGTTGCTTGCCCTGTGTGACAGTGCCCTTGGGGCTGAACAGAATGTCCGTGCCCCAGCCCGTCTTGATGCCGTACTTCTGCGCCATCTCATAGGCGCGCACCGTGCCCTGGGCCACGCGCGACTGGCTCTCGCGGCGCACTGCATCGGTATAGGGGTTGGCGTCCTCGTCCTGCAGAAATGGCTGCAGGCTCCACCACACGCCCTCGTCGCGCATCATGCGCACGCTTTCCTCGTCGGCCAACTGGCCGTGTTCGATGCTCTTCACGCCCGCCTTGATGGCCCGCTTGATGCCTTTGGGCGTGTAAACATGCGACATCACATAGGTGTTCCAGTCTGCGGCGGCTTCCACGCCGGCGCGCAGCTCCTTCTCGGTGAACTGGGTGCTGTCCAGCGGGTCATACAGCGATGCCACGCCGCCGCCTGCCAGCATCTTGATTTGCGATGCCCCCAGCATCAACTGCTCGCGCACGCGGCGCAGAACCTCGGCCTCGCCGTCCGCAATCATGGCCACGCCGGTTTGCTCCACCATGCTCAGCGGCTCGTTCGCCGCACGCGGAATATCGCTGCGAAGGCGGAAATCGCCATGACCCGAGGTCTGAGAAATCATTGCCCCGCTGGGATAGATGCGCGGGCCCGGGACCATGCCCTCGTCGATCGCGCGCTTGAGCGCAAAGGCGGGGCCGCCCGCGTCGCGCACCGAGGTAAAGCCGCGCATCAGCGTGCGCTGCGCCTCCTGCGCGGCGGAGATGTACAGATAGCCCAGATCTGCCGTCATGGCCGTCATCTGCGGAATGGCTGCCAGCATGGTGTGCCAGTGCGTATCGATCATGCCCGGCATCACCAGCTTGCCCTGGCAGTCGATCACCTGGGCACCTTCCACCTTCTCGCCGGCGGAGGGCAGGGCGGCAATCAGCTTGCCCTGGATCAACACCTGCACGCCTTGACGCACCGACTTGCCCGTACCGTCAAACAGGCGCAGATTGGTCAGCAACACGGGGCGGTCGGCCGGCCTGGCCGCCCCGCCCACGCCTGTCTCGGCAGCATGCAGGGCCACAAATGGCGCCATCATGGCCGCCACCCCGCCCACAAACATGCGGCGCGACATATCGCTCATTACCCGCTCATGCAGCAACTGGCACACCACGCTGCCGCAGGTGCAGGCTCTCGGGCGAATCGGGCCGGTCCGCCACGCCAGGCCGGCATCGGTTGCGATTGCGTGACTCATCTGCGTTTTCCCTTTTTCAAAATGAACCAGAGACGCCGCTGCCGGCGTGACAAATGGAACCAAAGGTTCACAATTTGATGCACCGATGCTACACGACGATCGGCCCATGAAAAAGCGCCCCACCGCACGAGGGCGATGGGGCGTTGCTTGCATTGTGAGAGCGGCCGGGAAGTGGCTGCGCTGCAGTCGATCAGGCCTAAACCGGGCGGTGCACCAGAACTGGAATGCTGCTGTTGACCAGTACGCGCTGGGTCTCACTGCCCAGCAAAATGCCGGCAATGCCCTTGCGGCCGTGTGATGCCATGCAGATCAGATCGCAGTTACCCTCCTGCGCCTGCTTGATGATGGCCTGATTGATGGAGATATTCGTGACCCGCACCGTCTGGCAGGCCACGCCCTCGGTCTTGGCAATGTCCAGGGCAGCTTGCAACACCTGATCTGCTTCCTTCTGGGCGCTCTTGTCGAACTCCGCAGAGTTGTAGGCGATCAGCGCCTCCGCTCCGTAAATCATGGCTGCGTAATCCGGCATCACATACAGCGCCGTCACCTGTGCGCCTTGTTCCTTGGCCAGTTGTATGCCCGCGCGCAGCGCGGCCTCAGAGAGCTTAGAGCCGTCCGTAGGAATCAAAATGTGCTTGAACATATCCAGCCTCCTTGCGCATAGGTGCGCGTCTTGTTGCCAAATCAATTCGATCGATCACTGAGCTCATACTCACACTCCAGGGCTGCTAATGCAACACCTTGAAATGAGTATTCAGACGGTTTCTTGATGGAAATCAAATTCATGAAGGCGCAGGTAGAAGCCGCCTCAAGCCCTTATCCATAAAGCGTTAGAAGCTATCAAAAGCAGACTATCCGAACGTCATGCAGAAGCTATCAAAAGCAGACTATCCGAACGTCATGCGCAGCATGCCCTGCGGCTGTTGCCAGCCTGGCCAGTTGGGCATCGGTCGAACCGATGATCTCGCCGTCGGCAATGCGCCATGGCAGGCTGTCGAAGGAGGCCGGCCTCAGCTCGGTCACAACCGGCGGTACATGGCGCAGGGTGGGGCGGCCGTAATTCAGGTTGGGCAGGTGGCTGCTGTGCTGCCATTTGTCGGCATCGCCCTGTATAGAGGTCTTGAACGCAGCGCGGTGCAGCCTTCGCGACCAGATTGAAGGCCAGCTCCAAGCGCCGAATGCCGGCAGCCTGCGGCGAATGGCCTCCATGCGTTGAAAGGCACATGCATATAAGCCAGTTTGAAGGCAAGCGCCTTCTTGCCCGTAAGGACCATGGTCAGCTGCGTAAGGCCATCGCGGGCGATGCGGTAATCGGGGAGTGTGCGCCCTGCGGATCCAGTGAATTCGGCCAGGGCGTGGAGTCCTTTGAGAGCGCTAATCAGATTTCAACTGCGGCCCTTGCCGTTGGGTTGGGCGTGGGCTCGCCAATCTTGTGCAAGGTGTTGCGGTCGGTATGGGAAAAAGGCTTGCTCTGGCCGGGGATGGTCAACGTGGTTTCCTGCTCGTACGACCAGGTGCCGTCCGAGTGCTTGGTGACGGTGATGGTATAGGCGTCGGTTCTGAAGGCATGCTCCAGAAACGGGTTGCTGGAGATACCGTTGACGGTGGAGCCGCGCTCGGCCCTGAGAGTGAAGCTGGTGGCGTCGGCCGTGGTCTTGCCCGTGGCCATGGCGGTCTGACCGCGCGGGATGGTCAGGGTCTGGATGATGTTGCCGGTGGCAGGCTCCCACAGCCAGTAACCGACCTGGTCGTGAAAGGTTTCCACGTCATCGGGCTTGACGATGCGTGTGTGGTAGCGCAGGCCATAGAAGAGCTGTGGGCCGTTGGTTTGCGCATCGATAGGCTGGCACTCCATGTGCTCGATAAAGGCCTGCTTTTCGGGGCCGTCAGCCTTGGGGTTGATATCCAGGCCGCGCTTGCCGGTCCAGATGCCGGCCATGCCGGTGAGGGGGCCGAGGTTGGCCAGGGTATTCACATCGGGCGTGGGCTCGGTGTAGATGTCCTTGGGAAAGTTTTCCATATCGTGTAACGGGCTTTCACTTTGAATCTGTTGAAGCCAGTTTACAAGCCATGGACTGAGGGGTTCTTGACGGCAGTCAAGCTGTCAGGTGCTTTCTTCGGTGGTGAGCGTAAAGCGTGCGCTTTCGCCACGCTGGGCGGCTTCACGTGTGAGGAAGATCAGCACGCGATAGCTGGCACCACGCTCGATGCGGAAGGTGCAGATGTTGTTGTTGGCCGAGCCTTGGCATAGAGGCTGGGCAGAGCCGTCCTTGAAGACGTTCATCTGGCTGGACGGGTTGTTGGTGTTGAGCGTGACGGTCATGCGCTGGAAGGGCCGTGTTTCGAGCCCGTATTGCACGATACCGTTGCCCGTGATCTGGCCGCTGTAGGAGTTGGTGTAGCCGCCCGGGGTTGTAAAGGCGGCCTGTGCCATGGAGCTGCTGCTGAGATGTAGCGTCATGAGACTGAGCAGGGCAGCAGTTGCAAGCATCGGTTGGAAGCGGGTCATGCAACTCTCCTGAATGTGTTGGACAGGATGGCGCTCCTGGCGCTGCGGCGGGTGTCTATGCCGACAGCCAAGCCACCATCCTCCACCGCCGCCGCGCCCTAGCGGCAGGAGACATTGCGCCAACTGAATTTGCCGTCGTTAAAGAACTCTGTCCATACCGACATGATGGGAGCTTGACGGTAAGAGAACGTAATCTGGTTAGGGATCTTTGGGCCTAGTGCGGCAGGCTGTCCATCCTTGTCGAAGACCTTGACGATATAGAGGGTGACGCCTCCGTCCTCGTCTGTGTGCAGGACTACCCGGTAGTCCTTGGTGAAGAGATCCCAGTCGAATTGCTTGGTCACATACGTGTGCAGACGGACAAAAGCGCGGTTCGCGTTCTTGGCGGCAGGATTAACTTTTCTCATGACGACACTCCCTGTTGCTCAACGACTTGCCGCAGGACCTGCGAGCTGACATTTCATTGCATTTGACTGATGTTGTATCAAGCGGATGTAAGGAAGTATGTAGGCACTTACAGATCGCGCTAATGGACAGAGCAGATCTGCTGTGTGAGCTTCTCTGAAGCGCTGGGGAGGTGCTTTGCCGGTGCCGCTGTCATCTTTTTTTGATGAAGTGGCCGTGCTAAGTAACTGAGTGAAAAGATAGATTTTTTTAATGAAATCTATTCTGAGCCGGCATGGGTTTGAGCGTAGAAGTCGCCTGATGATGACAATTTTTAGAGGGGCGCATTGAATTTTAGGAAGACGATGCTCTAGGCCTGAATCATCGAAAGCAGGGCTGAATCGCCTTGCCTGAATACCAACAAGCAAGTCATCGGTAGGTACTCCCGAAATACTTGGCAATGCGGTGGCTGAGCAACTGACAAGCATCCAAAAGCCAGCTTATCCAATCCTTGAGATATGTCGCCGTGCAGGCTCAGGGTTCACCGTGGCTCTGGCCAGTCGCGCTTTGCCAGTTGTCTCTCAGGCCAGTCATCAAGCAGTGTTAAACCCTGAACCTATTGGTGATGTAGATTTTGTTTCTGCTGCACTTTTCGGTAAATTGGGCGTAGGAAAATTCTGATTTTTGATGCGCAAGTGGCGATCTAGCCCTGTGCCCTACTGAATTCAAAAAAAGCCCATGTCCCACCACCTGCAATACACTTTTGCCTCCCGTCTAGATGCCTGGATCAGGCACATGAAGCTGGCCAAGCCTTGCCATACGCAGCAGATGGCTTATGAGTTGGTGATCGACAGCTGGGTGCAAACCAATGCAGAGCTTGGTGCTTCGCAGGAATTTTTGAAGGCCTTGCGCCGGCGTCGGCTGTGCGAGGAGCATGGCTGGCGGGGGGTGAATACGAGCGTTGCGCACTGGGATCTGGATGATGCACGCTCTGTGCGGATCTATCTGCACGAAGACGGCTCCATCGTGGTGCAGCAAATGGACTCGCAGAATCTCCAGATTCTGTTCACCTTGCCTGGGCATCGTGAGCGATTGGGAGAAGTATCGGAGCGATGTGCCTAGCAGCCAAAAAAATGCCCGCGCAAGGCGGGCAAGTTTCGGGGTCCTCTCGATCCGGTTCTGCAGCTCACACAGTCAATGCATTTGAATATTTGGCAGAGGCGTTACTTTGGCCTCAATCGCCGTTTATCGCTCTTGCACTGTTGCTGACGCGTTTGAACGGTTGACAGGTTGCCCCATCGGGAGCGGCCAGCAACTCCTGACTGGCTGGCCTGCATTTTGCAGCCATGACTTGCAAGTCGCTTGCTCATCTTGTATCGAGGCAAGCGTGCGACATGCAGGACTGCTATTCGATATTTCTGGCTCCTTAATGTTTGCCGGTGGAGGCGGGCCGGTGTACAAGCACCGGGACATGGCTGTGCGTCAGAACGCGCTGGGTTTCGCTGCCCAGCAAAATTCCGCCGATACCTTTGCGACCGTGTGAGGCCATGCAAATCAGGTCGCACTGCAATTCCTGCGCCTGCTGAACAATGGCTTGGTAAACAGAGGCGTGGGTGACTCGCACAAAGTTGCAGGGTACGCCTTCAGGTCTGGCAATCTGGTCAACGAACTGCAAAGCCGCATCTGCATCGCTGTTGGCACTTCGCTCGAACTCTGCGCTGTTGTAAGTCAGCAGTGCGTCCGCGCCGTAGATGATGGCGCGGTAATCGGGCATGACATAAAGGCCGGTCACCTTGGCGCCTTGTTCACGCGCAAGCAGAACGCCAGCACGCACGGCAGCCTCTGACAGTTTGGTGCCATCGGTGGGAATGAGCAGGTGCTTGAACATGTTCAGCCTCCTGATGCCGGAAGATGTGCCTGAGAATCAATTTATTCCAATATTTCGAGCCGCGCAATGCCTAGTTCTTGAATGCAGCAGAGTTGTAGACAGGAGGTAAGACTCTGTAACGGGGTCGATCGCGTCGAGTTGTTTCATTCCTCGGGCGAAGGGGGAACGCGATTGAGGATTTCGCCAGTGGCCTCTATCTCGAACTGCTGTGGATTGAGCCAGTTGACCTCCTGGTGATCGGCAGTTTCAAAGTAAATGGCAGACGGGCGTATGGAGACGCCATGCGGCATGTCGACCTCATCAAAGCTCTGATAGACCAGAATCAGGCGCAGGTTCCCATTGGCGTCTTTGGCCTGTATGTGCTGCAAGAGCTTGCGGTAGGCACTCATAAGACGCCCTCGTTGACATGTGTATATGAATGTTTCCACTGTCGAAGAGGTGCCGCAATACCCTGATCCGGGTATCCGCTCTGACGCATATTCGCGCCTGACAAGGAGTTTAGAAGGCTGCGAGGCTTGTGCGAAATGCGTTTCGGCGGACAGGCTCCTGCAGAGCATCAGTAAAAAATTTACATGGCGATCCAGATCGTTCGGCGCCAAGGCAGAGGGTCTGCTTTGGCGATATCGAGTTTTTCGCCTATGCACTGCTGGCAGAGTCGTCTGGCGTCATATCTGCCAGCCAATGGGCCAAGAGCGCTGAAATGGCTTCCTGTTGGATGCATATGGAAGCTTTGTTGCTCCGCCTGCAGGCCTATTGCGGGTCGGGCTCGGGGCCGCATAAGTGCAGGCCGTCAAACCTCACTGTGCTTTCAGACTTGCGGGGCTGTTTGCTCATGAAGTGCCATACGCTCCAGCGCTGCGCAGACATCGGCCATGCGGCCCGAGATCAGCAGGCATTCGGGCTGACTGTGCGGCTCACGCTGCACGATCTTGAGCAGTCGCGGAGCGCCGACCTGCGCAGGTTCGGCGGTCATCGGCACATGTAGCTGGGCGGCTGCAACGGACTGAATGCGAAGCGCATGGCCGGCGAGACGGCCGCAGCTGCGGTTGGCGCGCATGAAAGGAATGCCGATCCGCGTTGCCTTCGGCCCACGGGCATTGAGGGAAGCAGGCTGCGTGGCGGCTGCGCCGTCCTCGCCGCACCGCAAGTCCGGGGGGAAAGATTGCATGGACGACAGGCTTTTCAGGGTCCGGCGTGTCAAAGACTGCAGTGATGTGGCGAATCCCATTTGGCAACTCCTTTGATGACCTTGCGGCATGGATAAAGGCAGGATTGCGTTCTTCAGGCAAAGCTCCGCCCAGGGAGAAGCTCAACGGCTTCGCGCCTACCACCTGGGCTTGAGAGGGAAAGAGGCTCGGTGCCTCCGCTGCATGGACGGAGGGACGCCGTCTGCCCGTTACATGAACATGCTGTTGCGGATAAGGCCTACGGCCAGGCCTTCGATGGCGAATGGCTCTTCAGGATCGACGTGAATGATCTTGTAGTCGGGGTTCTCGGGTAGCAGCTCGATGCCTTGAGGCGTGCGCTTGAAGCGCTTGACGGTCACGTCGTCACCGAGGCGGGCCACCACAATCTGGCCGTTGCGCGCTTCATGCGTAGCCTGTACCGCCAGCAGGTCGCCGTCCATGATGCCCGCGTCACGCATGGACATGCCGCGGACCTTGAGCAGGTAGTCGGGCTTGGCGGCAAACAGGCTGGGCTCGACCGAATAGCTCTGATCGATATGTTCCTGGGCCAGAATAGGCGAGCCGGCAGCGACGCGGCCGACCAGAGGAAGCACTAGCGGGGCCAGGGCCGTGAGCGGCAGCGCAAAGCTGGTGCCGCGTGCCGCATTGATGGTGCGCACGGTATCGGCGCGCAGGCGAATGCCGCGCGATGTGCCGCTGACCAGATCTATGACGCCCTTGCGGGCCAGTGCCTGCAAATGCTCTTCTGCAGCATTGGCCGACTTGAAGCCGAAGGTGCTGGCAATCTCGGCCCGGGTAGGGGGCGCACCCGTGCGAGCGATGCTGGACTGGATGAGGTCCAGAATCTGCTGCTGGCGGGGAGTGAGCTTGGGGTGGTCCATGGGCATTCCTTGATCGATCGATGATGAATACTGTGTGTTCATCCAGTACCTGTATTTTTAATCAGTTTGAAGAGGACTGCAAGTGGAACGTGACAAAAATATCGTCATCCTGGGCACCGGTGGCACGATTGCCGGTGTCGCCGAGCAGGCTGGCACCAGTGTGGGCTACCGTGCGGCCCAGTTGGGCGTGGCCCAGCTGCTGCAGGCCGTGCCGGACCTGGAACGCGTTGCTGCTGCGTCGCTGCAGACGGAGCAGCTGGCGCAGCTGGACAGCAAGGATATGGATCACGCGACCTGGCATGCACTCGCACTGCGATGTGCCGAGTTGCTCGCGCGTGATGATGTGAG
Source organism: Comamonas sp. E6 (assembly GCF_001010305.1). Classification (NCBI taxonomy): domain Bacteria; kingdom Pseudomonadati; phylum Pseudomonadota; class Betaproteobacteria; order Burkholderiales; family Comamonadaceae; genus Comamonas; species Comamonas sp. E6. The sequence goes on along the minus strand of NZ_BBXH01000009.1, from coordinate 72,621 downwards.
CGGCATCGTCATTACCCACGGCACGGACACGCTGGAGGAAACCGCCTGGTTTCTGCAATGCGTTCTGCACCCGGCAAAGCCCGTGGTGTTGACCTGTGCCATGCGCCCGGCCACAGCCATCTCGGCCGATGGCCCCGGCAATCTGCGCGATGCCGTGGCCTGTGCGGCCGACATGCAGGCTGCGGGCCGCGGTGTGCTTGCCGTGGTGGCGGGCCGGGTGTTCAGTGCGCGCCAGGTGCGCAAGGTGCATCCCTACCGTGTGGATGCCTTTGATGGCAGTGGCACCGGCCCGCAGGGCTGGGTGGAAGAGGGACGGGTGCGCTGGGCAACGGGCGGGCTGCCTAGGGCTGCTGCGGCTGGCTTGCCTGCAATCGCTTTACCGCCCGCAGGTCAATGGCCCCAGGTGGAGTTGCTGCACAGCCATGCGGGCTGCAACAGTGCCGTAGCGCTGGCGGTGATGCAGGCCTGGTATGCGGCAGGCGTGCGTGCCGTGGTGGTGGTCGGCACGGGAAATGGCACGGTCCATCAGGCATTGGGGGCAGCCCTGGACTGGGCGCAGGCGCAAGGCATGGCTTTGCGCATCACGACCCGGTGCGAGGAGGGGCAGGTGGTGCAGGCCGAGAGAGCGGGGGATGGCCGTGTGAGCAGCCTGCCGGCGGCCAAGGCCAGAATCAGCCTGATGCTGGAGCTGATGGGCTGGCCTCGCGAATTGGGTTGATGCTCTTATTATGAGAGCTGCTGGTCTGTGTTAATAAAGAGTATTTATGGTGTTTTGGTTTGAAATCTAATGAATTTAGGCGTAGGCAGCTATGAATATTGATGGCTGCAACGCCATCCTTGGTGGAGCTTTCCTGCACCGGGCTGATGCCAGCCTGAAGGCCGGGAGCGCGAGCTTCAAAAACAAAAAAGGCCGGTGAAGACACCAGCCTTTTTTTCCCAGAGATGCCTGGCCGCGAAAGTCGGCAAGGCTCCATGAGCGAGTGATCAGGGCGATCAGGAAGCCAGAGCGGCCAGAGCGCGTTCGGTGATTTCTTCCACGCTGCCTGTGCCGCTGATGGCGCGGTACTTGGGGGCCGCTGCTGCATCGGCCTTGGCCCAGTTGCTGTAGTAGTCCACCAGAGGACGTGTCTGGCTGCTGTAGACGTCCAGGCGCTTCTTGACGGTTTCTTCCTTGTCGTCTTCGCGCTGAACCAGGTCTTCACCGGTCACGTCGTCCTTGCCTTCCACCTTGGGAGGGTTGAACTTGACGTGGTAGGTGCGGCCCGAGGCGGGGTGGCTGCGGCGGCCGCTCATGCGTTCGATGATGGCGTCGAAGGGCACATCGATTTCCAGCACATAGTCCAGCTTCACGCCGGCGGCCTTCATGGCATCGGCCTGGGGAATGGTGCGGGGGAAGCCGTCAAACAGGAAGCCCTTGGCGCAGTCGGGCTGAGCAATGCGTTCCTTGACCAGGTTGATGATCAGATCGTCGCTGACCAGCTGGCCGGCGTCCATCACGGCCTTGGCTTGCAGACCCAGAGGGGTGCCAGCCTTGACGGCGGCGCGCAGCATGTCGCCCGTGGAGATTTGAGGGATACCGTACTTTTGGCAAATAAAGGCCGCCTGAGTGCCTTTGCCGGCGCCGGGTGCACCCAACAAAATCAGTTTCATGGAAATCCTTGAGGAGAGTAGAAATTCTTGCTGGCCCAGGCAGACGGGTGGTCGTCCGTAGTCCCCGGGCCGTATTTTTTCGCGGGCAAGGATAGCACGCACAAGACCAACACAGGCTTACACAATTCAGTCAAGGCTGTCACAAGTGCGGCCAATTGAAGGCATGTATCCGCTGCAAACGCGATTGCTGTAGTTGTAATCCAGGTGCCGAAGCCGTTACATATGCTATTCGGACTATGCGGAAAGTATAGCGATCAGTGCTTTCCTGGACTGGCCCAGGGCCCTTTGGGACTGCGTGCGCGGACTGGGCAGCTGCCGGCTTGATGCGTGAGCGGCCCCAGATGAAGACAGCCTGCGGACCGGTGTCGCCAAAGTGCGCAGGTCTTTTTTCAACCAGCAAAAACAGCGCGCACACGCTCCAGGTCTTCGGGCGTGTCGACGCCGGCACCCGGTGCATCGGGCGTGATATGCACGGCAATGCGGTGGCCGTGCCAGAGGGCGCGCAGCTGCTCCAGCTGCTCCATGGCTTCGGTGGGGGCGGGTGCCAGTTGTGGGAACTCGCGCAGAAAACCGGCCTTGTAGCTGTAGATGCCAATATGGCGCAGCGGTGTGAAACCTGTGTGACCGGTCCTGGGGGCCGCCGTCTGCCACCAGGCTTCATCGCCGTGGTCGCGTGAGCAGGGGATGGGGGCGCGGCTGAAATAGCTGGCCAGACCCTTGGCGTCACAGACAACCTTCACCACATTCGGGTTGCGGTAATCCGTCAGGCTATCAATAGGATGAGCTGCCGTGCCCATGCTGGCTTCAGGACGTGCCAGCAGCAGTTGCGCCACAGCCTCGATCAGCTTGGGGTCGATCAGCGGCTCGTCGCCCTGCACATTGACGACCACATCGTCACCGGACAGGCCCAGTTGCGCACAGGCTTCGGCCAGACGGTCGCTGCCGCTTGGATGATCCTTGCGGGTCAGGATGGCCTGGACGCCATGCTGGGCGCAGGCCGCCACAATGCTCTCGTCGTCGGCCGCCACCACGCAGCGGGCTGCGCCGGCGAGAGCCGCGCGCTGGGCCACGCGCACCACCATGGGCAGGCCGGCAATATCAGCCAGGGGCTTGCCGGGCAGACGGGTCGAGGACAGGCGGGCCGGGATCAGTACCGTATAGCTCATGGCTTATTGCTTTTCTTCTTCCAGCTCGTCGTCGGACAGGGTGCGGGCTTCGTTTTCCAGCAGCACCGGGATGCCGTCGCGCACGGGATAGGCCAGACGCGCGCTGTGGCTGATCAGCTCCTGATGCTCGCGGTCAAAGCGCAGCGGGCCCTTGGTGACGGGGCAGACCAGCAGTTCGAGAAGTTTGGCGTCCATGGAGTATTCCTGCAAAACGGGATGAGGGCGCCAGCAGTGAACTGGCGCTGCAAAAAGAGGTGATCAAACGTCGTTGATCCATAGGCTCAATGATAGTCAGGCTGGCTTGCCATCGCGGCGAATATTGGCGTTGGCCTTGGCCAGCTGCGCATCCAGCAGCTCCCAGAAGGCCTGCGGCAGCTGCAGCCTAAGGGGCACGGCCCAGGCTTCAGGATGGGTGCGCCAGAGCTTGACGGCATCTTTTTCGGTGCAAATCAAGGGTTTGTCATTTTCCAGCGTGCGAGAGAAGCTCTCGAAATCATAGTGATCGGGCAGGGCCTGGGTTGCCGCCGGAGTGATGCCCTGGGCAGCCAGCATGGCAAAAAAGGACTCGGGGCGTGCCACGGCGGCCACGGCCTCCGGGCTCTGAGCGGCCAGACTGCGCAGCGGGATGCTCTGGCCATGGCCGTTGTGGGCGGTGTCGGCCAGGCTGCGCTGCAGTGCGAACGCCGGTGAAGAGCCCGGTGGCCGGGGCGGCTGGCCGGCATGTAGTGTGGCCGTCACCGGGCGAGGCCAGGGCTCGCGCAACGGGCCTGCGGGCAGCAGAAAGCCGTTTCCGACTCCTTCATCATTGAAGACGCACAGCTCCACATCGCGTGCCAGAGCCAGATGTTGCAGGCCGTCGTCGCTCACGATCACGTCGACCTGCGGGTAGCGCTGGCGCAGCGCTTGCGCCGCCTCCAGGCGCCTGGAGGCGACAAAGACCGGCACGCCGGTGCTGCGCGCCAGCAGGGCGGGCTCGTCGCCGACCTCGCTGGCGGGGCTGTCCGGCAGAGCCTCACGGCAATCCTGCCCGCTCTCTATGCTGCGGCCATAGCCGCGCGAGATGATGGCCGGCTGCCAGCCCCTGGCCTTGAGGTGGGCCACCACGGCCTGAGTCACGGGGGTCTTGCCCGCGCCGCCCGCAATCACATTGCCGACGACGATGACTGGCAGACCCGTGCTTTGCTGGCGGCCGAGCATGCGCCTGGCGTTCCAGGCCTGCAGCACTCCATAGAGCAGCGATAGCGGCCACAGCAGCCAGGCACCCGCTCCACGCTGGCGCCAGAGGGCGCGCAAGCCATGTTGCGAGGAGGATGCTTGGACGGTGTTTTGAGGCATAGGGGTTGGGATCATACGGGCGCGGCCGGAGTTCCCGCCGCCAGCGGGCCTGCGTGATGCGCAAATACCTGGGTCCTTATCCCGGGAGCCTGAGGTCAGAAGCTGCCAAACAGGCTGCCCAGCGCCACGATGACGGCAAGGGCAGCGACGGCCGGGACGATGGCCACCATGGCAATGTCCAGATAGGACTGGCGATGTGTGAGCCGGCAGATGCCCAGCAGGGTGATGACGGCGCCGTTGTGCGGCAAGGTGTCCAGCCCGCCCGTGGCGACGGCCGTGACGCGGTGCAGCAACTGGGGTGACAGGCCTGCAGCCTCGCCCATCTGCAGCCAGGTGCTGCCCAGGGTCTGCAGGGCAATGCTCATGCCGCCCGAGGCCGAGCCGGTGATGCCGGCCAGAACATTGATGGCGATCGACATCGAGATCAGCGGGTTGTCCGGGTAGATATTCAGCACCGCATCGCGTATCAGCGTGAAGCCTGCCAGCGAGGCTATGACCGCTCCATAACCGACCTGGGAGGCTGTGTTCAGCAGCGGCAGGGCCGAGGCGCTGGCTCCTTCGTCGAGCAGTTGCTTGAGCTGTGGCAGGCGGCCCCACCACAGGGCAACCAGCAGGCAGATTGCCGCGGTCAGGGCCGCAATCACGGCCCAGATGCCGCGCAGCGCCTCGATGCTGGTGGCGCCGAAACGGGCTTCGGCCAGATAGCGCGTGTCCAGACCTGCAAGCACATGCACCGATAAAAGATAGTTCAGAGCGATCACCACGGCAACAGGCAGCAAGGCCTTGCCCAGCTCCAGATGGCTGGGGGCGGCCTCTGCTTCTGGAGCAGGTTCGTCCGCCGGCTGCTGGGCTTCATCCTCGGCGGTAAAGCCTTCGCCTCTGGCGCGCGCCTGCGCGCTGCGCCAGTGCAGCCACCACAGGCCGAGCATCAGCATCACGGCTGCTGCGATCAGGCCCAGTCCCGGCGCGGCAAACGGTGTGGTGCCGAAATAGGGCATGGGAATCGCGTTCTGGATGGCCGGCGTGCCGGGCAGCGCCGTCATGGTGAAGGTAAAGGCTCCCAGCGCAATCGTGGCCGGCATGAGGCGGCGCGGGATGTCGGCACGCCGGAAAAGCGCCTGGGCGATGGGGTACACCGCAAAGGCCACGACAAACAGGGAAACACCGCCGTAGGTGAGAACGGCGCAGGCCAGCACCACGGCGAGTATGGCGCGCCGCTCGCCCAGTGCTGCCGCAATGCCCTGGGCAATGATGTGAGCTGCCCCCGAGGCTTCCATCAGCTTGCCGAAGACTGCGCCCAGCAAGAACAGCGGAAAGTAGGCGATGACAAAGCCGCCAAGGCTGAGCATGAAGATCTGGGTGTAGCTGGCCAGCATCAGCTCCGGTGCACCGAAGGCCACGGCCAGCAGGGCTGTCAGTGGTGCCAGCAGCAGCACGCTGACGCCGCGATAGGCCAAAGTGATGAGCAGACCGAGTGAAAGAACGATGCCCAAAATGCTGATCACATGCACCTCCCTAAGCAAACCGTTCAGTCACGGCGTTCAAGTCAAAAGCAGCGCAGCCCGTGCCGGGGCTGCGGCGGTACAGTCTCGCTGCAAGTGCTGCGCTGCAGGCCCATTGCGCAGCGTCATCGCGACACAGGTATGACAGCCGCCATCGTCTTTGATTCGCCGGCTTGCGCCGCTCAGGTTCCGAAGGGACGGCTGCCCAGCGTTTCCACCACATGGTCCACAAAGCAGGTGATGCGCGCCGCCAGTGCGGTGTTTCGATAGTAGACCGCATTGACGGGCTGGCAGATGTCCAGTGTCTGCTTGCCGAACAGCTGCACCAGATTTCCTTGCTCGCGGTCTGCGCGGGTCATGAAGTCCGACAGGCAGACTATGCCCAGGCCGGCCAGCGCCATTTGCCGGAGTGTCTCGCCACTGGAGGAGGCAATGTCCGGGCGAATGCGCACGGCGTTGCCGTCGGCGTCGCGCAGCGGCCAGTCGTTGAGCGACTCGGGCTGGGTAAAGCCCAGCAGGCTGTGCTGGGCGAGCTGTGTCGGACTGGCCGGCATGCCGTGGCGCTTGAGATAGGCCGGGCTGGCCAGCACGCGAATGCGACTGATGCCCACAGGGCGGGCGTGCAGCGTGGAGTCCTTGAGCACGCCGATGCGAAATGCCACGTCGGTACGCCTTTCGAGCAGGTCGATGATGCCTTCGTTGGAGTTCAGCTCCAGCTCCACCTCGGGGTAGCGCGTACGAAATCCTTCAATCAGCGGCACCAGCACATGCAGCATGAAAGGGGTGGCTGCATCGACACGCAATCTTCCCGCCGGCCGCATGCGCCGCGCCGCCATCAGCTCCTCCGCTTCGTCCACCGATGCAAGAATGGCACGGGCATGCTGCAAGAAGGTGGCGCCTTCCTCGGTGAGTTCCAGACGTCTGGTGGTGCGGCGCAGCAGCGTGGTCTGCAGCTTTTCTTCCAGACGCCCCAGCGTGCGGCTGGTAGCCGAAATTGTCAGGCCCAGCAGCTCCGAAGCTGCGGTGATGGACCCCGTGTCCACGACGGCCACAAAGGCCTGCAATTCATCGAGCGTGGTCTTCATTGTTGAATTCAGTTCAAGAAAATTGAGGAGATGCCAGGCTTGATTTGCAAATATCAACCGAGTGCACCGCCCTGGGAGCTCGTCTGTGGCTCTGTTTGCCCCGGTCACCGGCGCATTGCCGAATTCACTTCGGTGGAACGACTGTTGGTGATTGCCGATGGCACCCAAGCCAGCATTCCCGCGGCGGGCATGGCAGCCATGTCTGGTGGGGCACGTGTTGCTATCAAAGATGATGAAGACTGGTCACTGCTGGCGCAAGATTCGAGTTTTTATATTTGATTTTATTTCAAAAGAATTTGTGAAATACAGGGCTTAATCTACAAATATGGGTTGGGCAAACTTCAGGCATCGGAAAAGCCTGGCCTGATAGCAGACATGCAAGCTCAGGACTGGCTGCCGTCTTCAATCTCATTCAGGAGTTATTTCATGAGCCATATTCCTTCCTTCGGCGTCGGTACCTTCCGCCTCTCCGGTCAGACCGTGATCGATTCCGTGCGCAATGCACTCGATGTGGGTTACCGCGCTGTCGACACGGCTCAGATCTATGGCAACGAAGCCGAAGTCGGTCAGGCGATTGCCGAGAGCGGCGTGGCACGTGGCGATCTGTTCGTCACGACCAAGATCTGGACCGATAACTACAGCCGCGCCAAGCTGATCCCCAGCCTGCAAGACAGCCTGAAGAAGCTGCGTACCGACTATGTGGACCTGACCCTGATCCACTGGCCCGCACCCGGCAACGGCGTGGAGCTGTCCGAGTACATGGAGGCGCTGGCCGAGGCCAAGGCCAAGGGCCTGACCCGCCAGATCGGTATCTCCAACTTCAACATCGAACTGACCAAGCAGGCCATCGCCGCTGTGGGTAGGGGCCAGATCGCCACCAACCAGATCGAGCTGAGCCCCTATCTGCAAGGCTGGAAGTTGACGAGCTTCCTCAAGGAGCAGGGCATTCAGGTCACTTCGTACATGACGCTGGCCTACGGCAAGGAGCTCAGGGACCCGGTGCTGGCGCAGATCGCGGCCAAGCACAGCGCCACGGTGGCGCAGGTGGCCCTGGCCTGGGCGCTGCAGCTGGGCTATGCGGTGATTCCGTCGTCCACCAAGCGCGAGAACCTGGCCAGCAACCTGCTGGCGCGCGACCTCAAGCTGGATGCCGAAGACATGGCGCTGATCGCTGCGCTGGAGCGAAATGGGCGAGAAGTCAGCCCCGATGGCCTGGCTCCTGTGTGGGACTGATACTGGTGCCGTATTAGGCCCTTAACCGGGCCGCTTGGGCTGCCAATCCTGCCGGAGCGAGCAGGCCAGAGTACTCTGGCGACGTTTGCGTTTTCTCTTGAGCCAGCGTTCTAGCTTTTTCGCTTGATCCGGTGTGGAGATCAGGCGCAGGTTCTGGCGTAGCAGGCTTTCGCTGGCGGCAAGATCATTCAGCTCTCCGAGAGGTTGCTGGATTTTCTTGAGGCGTTTGAGCAGACGGTGATGATCTTTGGGCAGCAGAGGTCCGAACAGCTCCAGCAGATAACGAGTTTTCTTGCCAGCTTTTCTGACATCGTGAAATGCTTCGATATCTGGCTTGTTCGCTGTTATCGCCCGCTTGATGCGTTGGTGCAACTGCCGTCTGGACTTTGCGATCCGTGCTTCGGCAAGTGCTCCCAATCGCAGCTGGCGAGGCTTGGCGCGCAAGCTTGCCTCTGTTTGTGTCAGCGTTTTCAGCAGGCATGTCTGTATATGCGGAGGTGACAGGATTTCTCTGCCAGCCTGCAAGGCTGCCTCGCGAGCGACGTATATTGCGGCAATGCCGGCTGCACTGCATTTGTCATGACGGCTTAGTAGCTCGATCAGAATGTCGTAATCGCGGGCCTTGCCTGCTGCGCCGGCAATCGATTTCAGGCAGCCGCGCTGCCGTGCATATTCCTCGGCGCCCATCAGGGGGCGGTAGAGCCACCATAGTGTCAGCAGGTTGCGCAGCGCAACGCGCAATTGATGAATCCCCTCGGCGGCTGGCTCTCGGGCTATGTGCCGGGCCTGTTCGACTGCCGAGTCGACAAGCGGGGATGCGATAGCAGAAAACGCCACTGCGGCGTCTGGTTTGCCTTTGCCCATACGAACTCCCGGGGCAGTTTTCATGAGGCTGAGACAAGCTTGCGACTAGCAAAGCGATGCTTCGGTCCGCATTGCTCTCGCTGCTGTTTGTCACAGTGTGCCATGTTCCGTGCCCTATGTCCGTGGGCAGCTTCTGAATCGCGGCGGGAGCGTTCAGGCCGGTGACTGGCTTGGGCAGTGATGAGTCTGAAGGCCGGGTTTGGCTGCTACAGGTTGGCAACGAACACGGGCAGGCTCAAGGCTGCTTCTGGACCAGGGCCGTTCGGCCCAGTCTTGCCCCAGTCTGCATTGAGCCAGTCTTTCTTGACGATATGTTCTGCGATGGCGGCGAGCTCTGCAGAGGGGTCAATGGCGCAGCCGAAAGGCAGCCGGCCATGTGTGCTGGAGACAAGACTGAAGCGTAGGTTCCTCGTCTGTGCGTCATGCCAGCAATAGAAAAGCATGGATGAATTTCCGCTCAATTTCTCTCGCCTGGCTGTCATGACCTGGTTGATGAAATCGACAAGAGCTGCAGCGCTGAGGCCCAGGGACTCGTCATCGAACAGAGAAAAGCACCACAGATTGGACGATGCCTCGTGGTTGATGTCGGCGGCATCGATGACGACCTCGTCATCGCGCGCCATGGACAGCCATCTGCCTAAAGCCGGCGAATCCTTCACCGGGTTCTGTGAATGTCGAGCCGGACCGGTCAATGGAGCTTTCTGTAGTGGCGCTTGTTTCGACGCAGCGGTTGATGAGCGCATCCTCGAGAAGCTGGTAGCCAGTCATTGTGATGAGAGCTAAGCTTGCGGCCTCTACCTCAGGAGTCTCGCATGCCACAGACCATTCGACTGCACCGTGTGATCAAAGCTCCGCCCGAACGCGTCTATCGGGCCTTCACGACCCCAGAAGCCATGGTCAAGTGGCTGCCGCCCCATGGTTTCGCGGCGCAGGTGCATGAACTTGACGCCCGTGTGGGCGGCCGCTATCGCATGAGCTTCATCAATTTTTCCGCCAACAGTCAAAACAGCTTTGGCGGCGAGTTTCTGGAGCTGGTGCCGGGCCAGCGCATACGCCATACCGACCGCTTCGAGGACCCGAATCTGCCGGGTGAAATGATCACCACCGTGAACTTGAAAGCCGTGTTTTGCGGCACCGAGCTGCATGTGGTGCAGGAGGGCGTTCCCGACGTGATTCCCGAGCAGGCCTGCTATCTGGGCTGGCAGGAGTCGCTGCAGCTGCTTGCCCTCCTGGTGGAGCCGAGCATCCCTGACGGAGCGTGAAAACGACGCAGAGAGCGACATTGACGGCCGGAGGTCAATGCATGGCGTGATCCATGCGTCGGCGTTCCAAGAGATGAGTAGAAACAAAAAAGCCCGCTTTGCAGCGGGCTGTCTTGCTTGCAAGCTCTGGTTTTGCTTGCGATGTTTGGTAGGCGCGATTGGACTCGAACCAACGACCCCCACCATGTCAAGGTGGTGCTCTAACCAGCTGAGCTACGCGCCTGTCGTCGATGGGATGAATTCTAGCAGCGGAAAAATGGTGGTTTGGGCAAAGTCGCGACTTTTTTGCGCCTGAGGCTGAATTTTTTCAAATCTGGCAAGCGGCTCAAGGCTTGGCGGGGCGCTGCTGATTCGCTACTAAACTTTGATGTGTTTTCCAACCATTGAATCGGCAACCCCATGACAAAAGCACAAGCAGGCATTCTGGCGTCTCTTCCTGAACAGGGGCGCTATGTTTTCTTCACCCTGGCCGGTGCAGGTGCAGATTTGCAGAACAGTCTGAAGAAATTGCAGACCAGTGTTGACGGTCAGCAGGTAGTGGCGGGTCTGGGCCTGCAGGTGCTGCAGCAGCTGGACAAGAAACTGCCGCTGATGCGCGAGTTCCCGCACCTCAAGGGCCCGCAGTTCGAAGCACCCAGCACACCTTATGCGCTGTGCCTGTGGCTGCGCGGCGATCAACGCGGTGAGCTGATCGCTCTGACGGCCAAGCTGACCAACTTGCTGGCGCCGGTCTTCAAGCGTGATCACATCGTGGATGCCTTTGTGCACCAGCGTTCGGACAACGGTCACGGCCGTGATCTGACCGGTTATGAAGACGGCACCGAGAACCCCGAAGACGATGAGGCCGTGGCAGCCGGCATTGCGGCAGAGCAGGGGCCAGGAATGGACGGCTGCAGCTACTGGGCCTTGCAGCAGTGGGAACATGACTACTCGGCCTTTGGCGGCATGAGCACCACGGAGCAGGACCATGCCGTGGGTCGTCGCCGCAGCGACAACGAGGAGCTGGACGATGCCCCTGAATCGGCCCATGTCAAGCGCACGGCGCAGGAGAGCTTTGAGCCGGAAGCCTTTGTGGTGCGACGCTCAATGCCCTGGTGGAGCGTCAGCCCGCAGGGCAGTGATCGCAGCGGCTTGATGTTCTCCGCCTTTGGCTGCAGCTTTGACGCTTTCGAGGCTCAGATGCGCCGCATGCTGGGCATGGATGACGGCATCAGCGATGGACTGTTCCGCTTTTCCAGGCCGCTGACGGGCTGCTATTTCTGGTGTCCGCCGGTTTCTGGCGGCAAGCTGGATCTGACGGTGCTGGGACTCCAGGCCTGAGAAATGGCATGGGTGCAAAGAAAAACGGGCCATCTGGCCCGTTTTTTCATGTGCTGCCCATTTCCCGAGGGGCTCCTAGTTGGCCTTGCCTGCGCTGGCCGAGGTCTGGGTGGCAAACGTGATCTGCGACAGTCCCGCGTGGCGGGCCGCTTCCATGACGGTCACCACCGACTGGTGCGGGGAGTTTGCATCGGCACTGATGATGACCACGCTGTCATTGCCCGCAGTTGCCGCACCGGACAGGGCGGCGGCAACAGAGGAGACGCTGCGGTCATCCACGCCTTGCTTGTTGACGGAGTAGCGGCCATCAGCGGAGACGCCGACGATGATTTCCTTGGGGCGATCGCGTTGCTGCTCGGTGTCGGCCACCGGCAAGGTCAGCTGCAGCTCGGTGAACTTGCTGTAAGTGGTGGAGAGCATCAAAAAGATCAGCACCACCAGCAGCACGTCGATGAAGGCGATCAGATTGATCTCGGGCTCATCGCGGTGACGAGGACGGAAGTTCATGATGGATGCGTTCCGCTTCTTACTTGGCAGGCTTGAGGCGACCCAGATGGCGCACGAACTGCTCGGACGCCAGTTCCATGCCCAGCAGATAGCCGTCCACACGGCCGCGGAAATAGCGCCAGAAGATCAGCGACGGAATGGCCACCATCAGGCCGAATGCCGTGTTGTAGAGCGCAATCGAGATGCCATGGGCGAGCTGGGCGGGGTTGCCGGCGCCGGAGCTGGCTCCGGGCTGGGAGCCGAAAATCTCGATCATGCCGATCACCGTGCCCAACAGGCCTAGCAGCGGCGCGGCCGAGGCAATGGTGGCCAGGGCGCTCAAATACTTTTCCAGCTTGTGAGCGGCGGCGCGGCCCGCGCCCTCCATGGCCGAGCGCAGCTCTTCCTCGCTGCTTTCGGGATGTGCCTGGCGGGTACGCAGACCAGTTGCCAGAACCTCACCCAATACCGAGCTTTGGGCCAGTTGCTGGGTGGTTTCAGCGCTGGGCAGGTGCTTGGTGGAGACCGAAATCGCTTCATTGAGCAGATTGGTCGGCGCGACCTTGCTGGCTTTCAGCGAGGCAAAGCGCTCAAAAATCAGGGCCAGGGCCAAAATCGAGCAGGCAATCAAAGGCCAGATAGGCCATCCTGCGGCTTGTATGATCGACAGCAACGTTGCTCTCCCTCGTCGTTCAGAAATTGCAGCCGACGATTATGACCCACTGCCGTGCCGCTGCGACCCGTTTTTACAGGCCTCGTACGGCAGGCTTGAGCCAGCGCAGCAAGATCGTGCGGCAGCGCTTGAAGCGCACGGAGCTTGGAGCGGTAGAGCAGGCACAAAGTGCTTGCGATTCTTTGCGAATGCTTTCGCGTATATCACAGAAATCTGTGGATAACTTTGTGATCTAGTTGCTATGCCGGTCGGTTATCTGCTTCGCTTTAAAGGCTTGTTACGAGTTTGACACCTGTGTGAAGCCTTATAAGTTGTTTTAAATCAATAAGATGGATGATTTTCCTCATGTGTTGTTTAGGATTTTTCTGGCTTTGTCGCCGACAGGGCTGGACGCCGACATCTGTGGAGAATCCGGCCCGCGTAAGACCTCGCTGACACCGCATGAATTCAATGTTTGAACGTCCAAACTCAGCAGCCACGCCGCATGTGTGGGAAGTTGGCGCGCTATGCCACGCCATTGGCGATGCCTTGCAGGCGCGCTTTAATCCGGTGGCCGTGCGCGGCGAGCTCAGTGGCTTTTCGCGCGCTGCCAGCGGGCATTGCTATTTCAACCTCAAGGACGCGAGCGGGCAGATTCGCTGTGCCATGTTCCGTCGTGCGGCCGAGCAGGTCGGTTTCTCGCCACGTGATGGCGAGCTGGTCGAAGTCAGAGGGCGTCTAGGCGTCTACGAGCAGCGTGGCGATCTGCAACTGGTGGTGGAGAGCATGCAGCGAGCCGGACAGGGGGCCTTGTTCGAGCAGTTTCTGCGCCTCAAGGCCCGGCTGGAGTCCGAGGGACTGTTCGACCCTGCGCGCAAGAGGCCGCTGCCGCCTTTGCCGCGCGGTATTGGCCTGGTCACTTCCCTGGGGGCGGCAGCCTTGCACGATGTGGTGACGGCGTTGCGCCGCCGCGTGCCGCATATCCCGGTGGTAATTGTTCCTGCCCTGGTACAGGGGCCCCAGGCGCCGCAGTCGCTTGTGCAGGCGCTATCAAAACTGTATCGCCTGGCGCAAGAGGGAAATGAGGCAAGCGGCGATTTTCGTGTTGAATCTGCACGGCAGCCGGTGATAGACACCATCTTGCTGGTGCGCGGTGGCGGCTCGCTGGAAGACCTGTGGGCCTTTAACGACGAACAACTGGCGCGCACCATTGTGCAAAGCCCGGTGCCGCTGATCAGCGGCGTGGGTCACGAAACCGACTTCACCATTGCCGACTTTTGCGCCGACCTGCGCGCGCCCACGCCCACGGCTGCGGCCGAGTTGGCAGCTCAGCCGCGCGAGGTCTGGCTGGGTGCGCTGGCTCTGGCCCAGGACCGCATGGACAACGCGGTGCAGCGTGTGCTGGACCGCCAGGCCCAGCGCCTGGATATCGCTGCACAGCGTTTGGGGCGGCCCAGCGAGCAGTTGGCGCGCAACCAGCTGCAGCTCAGCCGTCAGGCCCAGCGCCTGCGCCACTCCATGCTATTGAAGTTGCAGCGGCTTGCGCAGAACCAGCAAGCGCTACAGGTCAATTTCCCCAATATCTTCCAGCGCAATCTGGAGCAGCAAAAGCAAGCGCTTGATCGTATCGACCTGCGCTTGCAACTGCTGGATCCGCGCCTGGTGCTGCAGCGCGGCTATGCCTTGCTGACGGATGAGCAGGGAAGGGCTGTGACCCAGGTCAGGCAGGCCGTTCCGGGAGCGGCGTTGAAGGCTCAGTTGTCGGACGGGGCGGTGGATGTGGTGGTCACTCAGCCGCGCCTGCTTTGATGCTCGCCAGCCACAAGCTGGCCGCAAAACACCTGCCCGCTAACCGGGTTCTTCATCAGAACTCTTTTGCAATCGGCGCAGGCAATGCAACAGGGGCCAGTGTTCATGCGCTGTAAGCCGTGAGCGCATGCTTTTGGCTCCGTGCGCAATAGTCCTGATGAGTGGCGCGCAGCCACTCAGTTCTTTCTACAATGGTTCGGTTAGTGCAATACTTGACGTCTGTAGTACAGCAATGTGCCGGCCGGCACAGCGGTCACCGCTCAGGCGCCTTGGCACTGGACGGCCCCCAAAAATTTCAACCACGAGGAAAACCATCATGGAACGCACTCTGCCCCCCCTGCCATACGCTATCGATGCACTGGCTCCGTTCGGTTACAGCCAGGAAACTCTGGAATTCCACCATGGCAAGCACCATAACGCCTATGTGGTGAACCTGAACAACCTGCAAAAGGGCACTGAATTCGAAAACATGGATCTGGAAGAAGTCGTCAAGAAGTCTTCCGGCGGTATCTACAACAACGCTGCCCAGATCTGGAACCACACTTTCTTCTGGAACTGCATGACCCCCAACGGCGGAGCAGAGCCTACAGGCGCTTTGGCTGATGCCATCAACAAGAAGTGGGGCTCCTACGCCGAGTTCAAGAAGGCTTTCGTGGCTTCCGCTGTCGGCAACTTCGGTTCCGGCTGGACCTGGCTGGTGAAGAAGGCCGACGGTTCCGTGGACATCGTCAACATGGGCGCTGCCGGTACCCCCCTGACCACCGCCGACAAGGCGCTGCTGACCGTGGACGTGTGGGAACACGCTTACTACATCGACTACCGCAACCTGCGTCCCAAGTTTGTCGAAACCTTCCTGGAAAAGCTGGTGAACTGGAAGTTCGCCGAAGCCAACTTCGCTGCCTGATCACGGCAATGCGGCATCAGGTCTGCGGCTGCACGGTTCGGACCTGATCGTTGGCAAAAAACCTCCGCAAGGAGGTTTTTTTATGCCTGTCTGCTAAGAATGAGGAGCTTTAGGTCTCCAGTTTTGATGGGAAAAGCGCAGGCAGCCATGTTTTTGATGACCTATTGATGCATGGGAGAGACTGGCATGGAGGAGCGTGAAGGTCTGGACGGTCAGGCGGTTTCCGGGTTGATGGAGGCAGGCGCTCGCATGCCCGTGTACTTTCTCTGCCATGGCGCCGGCCCCTGGCCCTGGGTGCCCGAGATGCACGACTGGCATTCGCAGATGGCAGAGGGCTTGCGCAATATTCCGCGCCAACTGGCGCGCAGGCCCAGGGCCGTGTTGCTGATCTCCGCCCATTGGGAGGAGCCGGTTTTCACCGTGCAGAGTGCCGCCCATCCTGGCATGCTGTATGACTATGGCGGCTTTCCGCCGCAAACCTATAACCTGCATTACCGTGCGCCCGGCTCGTCTGAGCTGGCAGGCAGGGTGCAGCAGTTGCTGGCGCAGGCTGGAGAGGACGTGCGGGCTGACGACCAGCGCGGCTACGACCATGGCATGTTTGTGCCCATGGCTGTGATCTATCCGCAGGCCGATGTGCCCGTGCTTCAGCTCAGCCTGCGCAGCAATCTGAATGCTGCAGAACACCTGGCCGTGGGCCGTGCGCTGGCCCCGTTACGTGACGAGGGCGTTCTCATCATTGGCAGCGGCTCCAGCTATCACAATATGCGTAGCTTCGGCCCCGTGGGGCGGGCGCCTTCCAAGCTGTTTGACGATTGGTTGGCCGAGACGCTGATGCAGATGGCACCTGCCGCGCGCAGCCGACGGCTGGCCGATTGGGATCGGGCCCCCGGCGCGCGTATGGCCCATCCGCGGGAGGAGCATCTGCTGCCGCTGATGGTGGTGGTGGGGGCGGCCGAGCAGGACCTGGCTCGCCGCGTTTACTTTGAAGAGGCCTTCATGGACTCGGCCACGCTGTCCAGTTACTGCTTTCAGGCCGGGGCGTAGCTCAGAGCTCCGCTTATTCCTGCTCGTCCAGTGGACCATTCAAAAATTCTTCTCTGTCATCGTCAATCGAGTCGGCGGACGCTTGAAGATAGGCTGAGAAGCTGGGGGCAATCCAGCAGACCTGGTCGGGGTCGTGCACATAGGCAATGATCTGGCCGCGCTGTCCTTCAGGACCGGGATGATGATCGGCCATTAGCACGATGTCGCCATAGAAGCTGGCAAACGGCTGCCAGCCGGCGTGCCACCAGCGCCCGCTCAGGCGAGGGTCCTGGGACGCGGGGCCGGCCAGATCCCACATGCGCTGGGCCCGCTTTTCCATGCGGAGTGCCTGGGCCATGGCCTGCGGCGGCGTGAGAAGGTCCAGTGCATCCACAAAGCCTGGCCGCTGAAACAGGGGCTGGGTGCTGTCGGTGCTGCTGCCCGCAGTCAGGTGCCAGAATGCGGCAAGATCGGTATCCAGAGGCCCCAGCACGGCGGCCAAAGCGGCCAGATCCTGTTCGCTGGCCGGCGGCAAGGGGTGAAAGCGCAGCTGGAATGCAGCATACAGAGCCTGCAAATGCGCAAGATATTGGTCAGGTGTCATGGTGGCAGGCGTAGTAGTCCGAGGTAAGTGAATTGGACAGCGAGGTCGGACTGACAGCGGTTGTTGGGGAATGACTGCTTGGGTACAAAGTGCGGCTCTTTGGATTTCCAGTGTAGTAAATCCGCGGTCTTTGCTTCATGCCAGCACTCCTTGCGCCAGAGGCAGTCATTGTGTTGCATTGTCCAGTTGAATCCACAGACGATAGTGATCAGCATAGCGCCACTGGCGTACTTACTTTTTTGCGTGGTGCGCATTTGAAGCGCTTCTTGTGTGCTTGGAATTCAGTCTGAGGCCGGAAGCAATAAGGTCGGCAGTTGCTTTTGGTTTCGACCTTTGAATATCATTTAAAGCAAATAGATGCCTGACGATTATAAGTTTGAAAAAATGCAAGCTCGTATGAAGTTGGCAGTGAGAATGTATTGAGCTATGAATGTGCGAAGCTCGGGGAAAAGGAGCGAGCCTTGCAACCGTGGGATTATTTCTCGCTATAGGTTAATTGGTTGTCGGCTGAATTTATTGAATTTATTGGCATGAAATTTCAGGCCTATCTATGAGATTTATGAGTATTTTTTTGTTGGTAGGTGCGTGATTTTATGTAATTGGCTATCCCGAGAAAGATGATTTATCCCGTAATTGGCATTTTGTGAAATCTTCGGCCCATTGCTGGAAATCGCTGGAAGGCATAGGTTTGGCGATGTAGTAGCCTTGTGCGATATCACAGCCAAGATCCTTGAGCAGATCCCAGTGCTCTTTGGTCTCCACACCTTCGGCAACTGTCTTCCGTCCAAGATCATGTATGAGATCAATGGTGGAGCGCACAATCGTGGCAGAATCCCGATCGCGATGCATTGCAGAAACGAATGATTGGTCGATCTTGATGTAGTCTACTGGTAGTTTTTGTAGATAGCTCAATGAGGAGTACCCTGTTCCAAAATCATCCACATAAAGAGGAATCCCAGCATCGCTCATCTCACTCAGTGCTCGTAGAGCATATTCAGCATGCTCCATTACGGTGCTTTCCGTAATCTCGATTTCCAATAGTCCGGTTGACACAGAGCGCTCTGAATGCCATTGGCGATATTTGGCGAAAAGCTGCTCATCTCTGAAGTTTCGCGCGGAGAGATTGATTGCTATAGGAACAGCACAACCTTTTGCCTGCCAGCTCTGCAGCAGATCAAGGGCTGCGACAATGACCCATTCTGTCAAAGGCTTGATCAGGCCTGTTTGCTCAGCCAGGTCGATAAACAATCCGGGAGGAATTAGGCCTTTAAGCGGATGCATCCAGCGTACCAAGGCCTCTGCTCCACAGATTTGCCCGGAGGAAAAATCAACTTTTGGCTGTAAAAATAGTCGCAGCTGGTTGCCTGCAATGGCTCGCCGAAGTTCCCCTGCCATGGTCAAGCGTCCCGCTTGATTTTTCTGATGCGACGGGTCGAATACGCACTGGCTCAATCCGCGGGCCTTGGCTTGATGGGTGGCCTTTCCCATTTGACGCAATAGTTCATCGGCAGTTGTGCCGTGTTCGGGAAACAAAGCTATGCCAGCTCTTGCGCTGACATCCAATTCAATATCTGCGATCGGGAAAGGGCGGGAGATGTTTTTTTCCAATTCTTCGGCCAAGGCTACGGCGGAACCTCTATCCAGAGTGGGTGCTAATACTGCGAATTCGTCTCCGCGTAAACGCGCAATATGTGCAGAATCAGGAATGCTTTGCCTTAGGCGCTCTCCGAAGTCTCTAAGAATCTGGTCCCCATTAGAGAAACCTAGCACCTCGTTGATTTCTCGAAGGCGTTCAATATTGAATTGCAAAGCCGCGATTGGTTCTGGATGTGAAGAGCTTTCTTCAATTTTCGCAGTCAGAACTTCCCTGAATTCAATCGAATTGGGTAGTCCAGTCAAGGGATCATGGCGCAGCATATGATTCATCTCTGCTTGTACACGTAGTTGCTCTGAGCGTGTACGCAGAATGGAAATGCCAAAGGCTAGATCGTCCGCTGACTCGGTCAGCAATGCGATTTCATCTTCGCCGAACGCGTCTGGTTCGGTGTCATAAATGGATAGTGCACCAATGACTTCGCCCTCAACCAATAAAGGGCAAGATACACCTGATTTAAGTTCACCAAGCTTGTCGCTCCATCGAACATGGTTGGAATCTACGCGCATGTCTCGGACAAATTGAACCTTGCCGCTGCGAATTGCGCTAGATGTCAGGCTTTGGCCTAGCTCCGTATCGGCTGCTATGAGTCCTAGGCTGCGAAGTGCTTCTATACCGCCCGGATAATTGCACTCGGCCATCGGACGTAGTTGTTGATTTGGCTCGTCACCCGAATACCAGACGGCAGCCATGCCATAGCCTCCTGCAGCCACGATGGCTCGGCACATGTTTTCAAGCAGACTCTGTTCTTCGCTGGCACGTAGCATGGTGCGATTACCGGCGCTCAAGGTTCGCAGTCCGCGGCCAATATGCTCTAACTCATGCACTCGTTGTTCAAGTTCCCCATTGAGCGTCTGGATACGTTCTTCATAGTGCTTGCGCTCAGTAATATCTGTGCCCAATACGTAATAGCCAGCAACCGTTCCATCGGCTTGGTGTTTGGGAACATACTGAATAGTCTGCCAAACTCCTGGAAAGGGCTGCCAATCATATGTTTGCGGCTCTCCTGCGAGGACCTTGCCGATCAAGTCATTGGCAACAACATAGCGTTCCTCTCCGAGGATTTTTCTTACCGACTCACCCGTGATGTCTTCGCGGTCAGGTGCAAAGCACTCCCGGTACTGAGTGTTGACGTACTCGTAGTGCTGTTGTGCATTAACGTAGGCAATCAGCGCCGGAACGGCGCTGATGACGTTGTGCAAATGGCTTTGAATCTCATGCCATTGCAAAGTGCGTTGGTGCACGTCAGCTTCAAGTGACGCGTTTTGCTCGCGGATGATCCGTTGTGCCTTTCGCTCCAAAGTAACGTCCCGAAAGACTAGTACAGCACCTCGCAGTTGGCCTTTGGAATCGCGGATGGGGGCGGCGCTATCAGAGATTGGAAGTTCGGTGCCATCTCTGGCAATGATTGAGGTGTAGTCTGCAAGTACCTGCACTTCCCCGGTGGCTAACACCGTTGCTACAGGAATATGAGCAGGCTCGCGGGTCTGCTCATGAATGATATTGAATACTTCCCCGATAGAACGGCCTTGAGCCTCATTAATACTCCAGCCTGTGAGCTGTTCGGCCACTGAATTCATGCGAGTGATTCGCCCTTCAGTGTCTGTTGCGAGTACTGCATCGCCGATCGAGTGCAAGGTAGTCACAAGGCTTTCTTCATTGTCAGCCAGAGCACGCTGACTCGCTTCTGTTTCGCGCAATTGACGTCTTATCAGAAGATAGGAGGAACCCAATAGCAAGATAAGTGCCACAGCGACCAATGCTCCAGCCATCACCAGCTTATGACGCGCTTGCTTGTGCTCGGCCTCTTCCAGAGCGAGTCGCAGGCGCGCCTCGGTATCCATCTCGCTCAGCAATTCATAGGTGCGCAAACGCGTGGATGCAAGCGTAGTTGCGGCAGCAAATGCATTTGCTGCCTTCTGACCCTGGGTATTGCGCAATTTTTCAATTTGGCGTGCAGCTGCCATGCGCTGGTCAATGACTTTACGCAGCTCTGTCCAGCGACGTTGTTGATCTGGATTATCGATCGTTAGTTGCCGTATTTTTTCCAGCGAAAGCTCTCGCTCAGCCATCGCTGCATTTCGCTCGGCAATATGCTCGGCATTACCTGTCAGACGGAAATTTTGAGTGGTTAGTTCAGATTGGAGAGAATAGCCTCTGACGCGATCTATATTGTTGAGCAACTGGTGTGCATGTGTCACCATTTGGGCGGCTTTGGCTGCATCATTTGCAACTTCCCACGTCGATAGTGCCATCGCGATCACTACCAGCGCGGCTGTTCCAAATGCTGTGACAACCTTAGACTCGAAACTAGACCTCCGCACCATAGAACGCGCTCCTACGCTAGATGCAGGCCGCTACAAGCCATTTTCACTTGCCACGGGCCTAGGCTGACATCACCATCCATGCAAGGGATCCAGACACTCCGGATAGGAGGAGTGTGCAGGGTCCCATCAACATGCAAACTGAGGGATACAAGCTCAAATATACAAACAATATGCGATTTGTTTCATTTGTTGTCATTGGTTCACATTGCAGGGGAGTTGAAATTTGCGAAATTCTGTGTGTCGGTTGCTCTTGAAGCGTCTCTTTGCTAGTTCGGCAGAGCAATGTGATATTCAGCAGCCAGCAGATAAATAGCGTTCTTTTTCAGCATTGTTGATACGATCAAGACGCATTACACAAATGCTGAATTCAATTTGCCGCGCATTTTTACGGTGGAGCCTCTAGAAGAGCTCGCTTTTTTCTTTTGAATTCTTGAGCCATATCAATTTGGAGAACGTTATAAAAACGCCCAGCTTTGAATGAAGACTGAGCAGTTTTCAGGAGTGGTGTTCGACGAGGGTTCGGCACACGAAAGCGAGCGAGGTGGCGAGGCTATCGCCGCATCCGGCTTCCTCCTGAGCGACTTGATCTTCTCGGGCTGGCCAAATGACTTGAAGTTTCTGGACTTGGGCCGAAAGTCCTGCTTGGACAGGTGAGCAAGTCCCTTGTCGCAGCCCGCTGAATGTGGCTTCGCTCACGGCGTGGCTGTGAACCTATCAGTGGTATATCTGTGAATGACAGGCGACGCTTACATTGAGCAGCTTGCTTGGGCACAGATGGATCGATACGGTAGGGCACATCCGCAGGGAGACTGAAGACACATGGTGTGTCGTTCGAGTAGGGGCAGTACGAGCTGAGGGCTGAAAAGCCCAAGAAAATCAAAGGCAAGGCCGCCATCAACATCAACGACCGGATTCTGCAATCCGGGCATGCTTCAAGGACTTTGAGATGGAAGCCCGGCGGCAGGAGTGCGCGGTTGGCGGCGATGCGAATCAGCGCGAATGTGGCGAATTGGCGATTTAAAACTGGGCCAAGAGCGAGGAGCCTGCCGAGGCAGTGTTGAAAGAATCGCCAGTGGGCGAGCAAGACCGGTCGCTGCGGCAGTCGGGAGAAATAAAAAGTGGCCGCTAGGGCCACTTTCAAATCTCAAACTGAGAACGATCTTGATCTTTGATCCAGTTCGGAGGCTTTCCTCGACCGGACCAAGTCTGGCCTGTGGTTGGGTCACGATATTTTGGAGCCACAGAGCCAACCTCGCGTTTTTGTTTTTGCTTGGCGGTAGGGAAGACATCATCCTGTGTCAGTCCGAAAGCCTCGATCAAGCCTTTGATTTTTTGCACCGCGTCTGCGACTTCGGTCTTGCGGGCGGCAGCAATCTGCTGCTCAAGAGCCTCGCGTTGCGCCAACAAATCCTTATAAGAATGTGTACTCATCTAAAAGAGGTCCTATGTAAAGTTATGAACCAGCACTAAAGGGATGCACCCATACATGAGATACGTCGTTTATGCAGTTGGTTCACTTTCAATCGAAAGTGACCGCGTACATTGTGTCTTGGTTTGAGGTACGTCAACTCCAAAAGCTCAGGCGCACACAAAAAAATAAGATGAGCTTTAGAGACAAGCAGGTACTGAAGCGTCTCGTACTGCACGACGTCTTGTTCAAAGGTATGGAGCAATTGGCTAGGTGTGACCAGAAGTCATACTATTGAGTGCCCACAAAGCATTCATTCGGCGCTCGCGGTAAGCCGACTTGAGCCGCTCAGTCAGAAGTGATCCATATGGTTTTGCAGGACTCCTGTTTAGCAGAAACCTACAGGGCAGCTAAAGGCCTGTTCTTGCCAGTGCTCCCGGTTGGAGGTCAACTGGTCAACGCATCCATCCAACGCACCCATCGTCAACTGAGACTGGTCGATGGGCGATAAAACAACACATTCGAGTACGTGATCGCTTGCCAATTTGTCAGCCTTGGTACCAAAGCCTGTGCTACTTTGTGCCAAAGATGGCGCAAATTTGTGCCAAAGGCCGCGCAACGCAACTCTTCAACGCAACTTGCACGGCTGTGATGGCCGCTAAATGAATGCGGCAGTGCGACTTTTTTACATGGCAGAAAACCGGGAAAAAAAGCCTGTTTCCCAATGAAAACGCCTTTTGAAAGTTGAGCTAAATCCTTGAGTCTTGTACAAGACTTAAAAAAATCGGCCCGGTTGCGCGTAGAATTTTGTATTGTGGGAACGCATTGCATCAAGAAAGTGTCGTCCCGCTGTGTCAGGCCCCATTGCGCAAGCCCGGGATGCAGGCCCAAGGCACCTTTCCCCCTTTTTTCACAACCTGAGACAAGAGATGAGTACGCAGCAACCCACCATCATCTACACCTTGACTGACGAGGCTCCCCGCCTGGCTACCAGCGCATTCCTGCCCGTGATCCGTGCTTTCGCAGCACCGGCCGGCATCAATGTGGAGACCAGCGATATCTCGCTGGCAGGCCGCATCTTGGGCGAGTTCCCCGACTTTTTGACCGAAGCCCAACGCGCTCCGAACAACCTGGCTGAACTGGGCAAGCTGACGCTGACGCCTGAAGCCAACATCATCAAGCTGCCCAATATCTCCGCATCCGTGGGCCAGCTGCAAGAAGCGATCAAGGAATTGCAGGGCAAGGGCTACGCCATCCCCGACTATCCTGAAACCGCCACGACCGATGCCGAAAAGGACATCAAGGCACGCTACAACAAGTGCATCGGCTCTGCCGTGAACCCCGTGCTGCGCGAAGGCAACTCGGATCGCCGCGCGCCTGCAGCGGTCAAGAACTACGCCAAGAAGCACCCCCATTCCATGGGTGAGTGGAAGCAGTGGTCGCAAACCCATGTGTCGCACATGGAAGAGGGCGACTTCTACCACGGCGAAAAGTCCATGACGCTGGACAAGGCCCGCGAAGTGAAGATGGTGCTGGAGACCAAGTCCGGCAACAGCATCGTTCTCAAGGACAAGGTCAAGCTGCAGGCGGCAGAAGTGATCGATTCCATGTTCATGAGCAAGAAGGCCTTGTGCGCCTTCTATGAAAAGGAAATTGAAGACTGCCGCGAGTCGGGCATCCTGTTCTCGCTGCACGTGAAGGCCACCATGATGAAGGTATCCCACCCCATCGTGTTCGGTCACTGCGTGAAGATTTTCTACAAGGAAGCCTTCGAAAAGCACGGCAAGCTGTTTGATCAACTGGGCGTGAACGTGAACAACGGCATGGCCAATCTGTACGAGAAGATCGAGACCCTGCCTGCTTCGCAGCGCGAAGAAATCATCCGTGACCTGCATAAGTGCCAGGAGCACCGTCCACGTCTGGCCATGGTCGACTCCGCCAAGGGCATCACCAACTTCCATTCGCCCAACGACGTGATCGTGGATGCTTCCATGCCCGCCATGATCCGCGTGGGCGGCAAGATGTGGGCCGCTGACGGCAAGCCTTACGACTGCAAGGCCGTGATGCCTGAGTCCACCTTTGCCCGTATCTACCAGGAAGTGATCAACTTCTGCAAGTGGCACGGCAACTTCGACCCCAAGACCATGGGCACCGTGCCCAACGTGGGTCTGATGGCGCAAAAGGCCGAAGAGTACGGCTCGCACGACAAGACGTTTGAGATCGCCGAAGACGGCGTGGCCAACATCGTGGACATCGCCACCGGCGAAGTGCTGCTGAGCCAAAACGTGGAAGCTGGCGACATCTGGCGCATGTGCCAGGTCAAGGATGCTCCTATCCGTGACTGGGTGAAGCTGGCTGTGACCCGTGCCCGCAACTCCGGCATGCCTGCCGTGTTCTGGCTGGACCCCTATCGTCCCCACGAAGCCGAGCTGATCAAGAAGGTGCAGACCTACTTGAAGGAATACGACACCAACGGCCTGGAAATCCACATCCTCTCGCAAGTGCGCGCCATGCGCTACACGCTGGAGCGCGTGGCCCGAGGTCTGGACACCATCTCGGTGACCGGCAACATTTTGCGTGACTATCTGACCGACCTGTTCCCGATTCTGGAACTGGGCACCTCGGCCAAGATGCTGTCCATCGTGCCTCTGATGGCCGGTGGCGGCATGTACGAAACCGGTGCTGGCGGCTCCGCTCCCAAGCATGTGCAGCAACTGGTGGAAGAAAACCACCTGCGCTGGGACTCGCTGGGTGAATTCCTGGCTCTGGCCGTCTCGTTTGAAGACCTGGGCATCAAGGAAAACAATGCCCGCGCCAAGCTGTTGGCCAAGACTCTGGACGAAGCCACCGGCAAGCTGCTGGACGAAGACAAGTCGCCTTCGCGCCGCACCGGCGAGCTGGACAACCGTGGTTCGCAGTTCTACATCGCTCTGTACTGGGCCCAGGCTCTGGCTGCTCAGACCGAAGATGCAGCACTGGCGGCCAAGTTCGCACCTCTGGCCAAGAGCCTGACCGAGAACGAAGCCAAGATCGTGGCCGAGATGAAGGAAGTGCAAGGCAAGGCTGCCGATATCGGCGGCTACTACATGCCCGACGTGGCCAAGCTGGACGCCGTGATGCGCCCCAGCGCCACCTTCAACGCCGCCATCGCGTCGGTGTAAGCCAGCTTGCCTCGCAGCGCGGGTTGCCCCGCCTGCGTGCAGGCAGTGCTCCATAGAAAGCCGGTGGACCTGAAAAGGTCACCGGCTTTTTTGTGTCCGGTCTCAGTAGTTGCTATATAAATAGAAGCTTCCTGTGCCTGATATATAAGCGCTGTAGCTTGATTTGATCCGAATTTATGAAAGGCTTTCCATGCCGCTGTATCAGTGTCCTTGCTGCGACTATTTCTCGCTGGATGAGCGTGGCGAGTACAGCATCTGCAGCGTCTGCTTCTGGGAAGACAGTGGCCGGGATGTGGACTGCCCGGATGAATACTCCGGCCCCAACCATATGACGCTGCGCGAAGGTCGGCGCAACTTTCAGTACTTTGGGGCCTGCGATTTCCGAATGCTCAAGAGCGTGCTCCCATCGGCAGCGCGCAACCGCTATCGGCATGAACCGCGCGCTCTGAGTAAAGTGGCATCAATCCGAGTGGGGCAGTGATTGCCGTGCCTCGTCAACCCAGCGCAGAAATCGTATGCCGGGATGCTGGTGCAGCAGCGGATAGCGTTGGCGGTGATAGCAGTCCCAGTAACTGGCGGCCTGCTGCTTGCAGGTAGTCACAAAATCGGGGTTTTCGGCAGCAAAACGCCCGTAGCTGTGTGGCGATAGCCTATGGGTCTGGGCTGTCAGATGCTCGGCAATTTCCAGTACATACTCGCCAGCCGCGCGGACCACAAACGGCCGCACCCAGTCGCAGTCATGCGCCAGCAACTGGCGCAGACAGATTTCGCGCACATGCCCGTTGGCGTGGCGGCTGCCCAGGCACAGGGCCAGTTGATGTGTGGGGCCGCTGCTTTTTTGAATGCATTGCTGCAGCTCACGTTCGTCATAGTAGACGCGGTAGGGTGCATGCAGCAATTCGCCATTGATCCTTACCGTGAAGCCGGGGTAGGACTCAAGCGCTTGCGATTTTTCCAATCTCCGCAGCAATGCAACGGCGATATCGCTCAGTGCCTGTGGAAACCGCGGCTGGTAGAGCATGAAGGATGCTGATTCTGGCGGTGTTTAGCGATTGAAGGGCGCGCCACCCAGTTTGGTGCCGGCCTTGATGCCGCGCTTGGCAAACCAGCCCTGGTTCATCTCCAGCACATAGCGCACGGGCTTGGCCGAACAGTGGGAGTCCTCGCTCATGGGTTTCATGTCGGCCAGATTGACGATGGTGCCGTCATCGGCCACAAAGGCCGCCGTCAGCGGCAGGATGGTGTTGCGCATCCAGAAGCACTGCACGCCGGGTACTTCGAAGACAAAGAGCATGCCTTCCTGCTGCGGCATCTCCTTGCGGAACATGAGACCGATCTCGCGCTGCTGCGGCGTGATGGCCAGTTGGGTGTCGATGCGGTACATGCCGGCCGTCAGATCGATGCGGCGCAGATTCGTCTGCGGCTGACCTTCTTCGCGGGCCATGGCCGGGTTGCCGAACAGGCCCAGCAGGGCGGTGCAGGCCAGGGCCAGCAGCGGGGCGCGCCAGCCGGATTTGGGGATTGTCTTGGTGGGGAGGTTCTTCATGAGCCTTGCATGCCAAACAGGAAGTCGGAAGTCACAAGCCTATAGCAATCCGCGTGGGTTGCGGTGCAAATCGCTGTCGCAAATAGGCGGCCGGAGCCGGTCTGCAAAATGCAAAGCCTGCAGAACTTTCCGTCCGGCAGGCTTGGGTGTGAGTCAGATCCGGTGTGCAGAGGCTTGGAGTGCCGGTATCGCCAGACCGGTTTTCAGCGCGCGATCAGGCTGGCTTTTGCATCTTTTTGCTGCTGTGCTGCATATGATGCTTTTTGGCAGGTTTTGCCTTCATATGCTTGACGGTGGGCGCCGCTGCTGCTGCGGCAGGTGTGGCAGGCTGCGCCGGCGCGGCGGCTTGAGCAAAAGCGCCAGCAGCGAACGAACCAGCAATCAGGACAGCGAGTAGTTTTTTCATAGTTGCCAATTTCCTAAAGATGCGGCAATGCCAGGTTTCAGATTGAAGTGAGGAGCAGCCCATCTGTCCCTCACACCCTCTCAACAGCAGCTCTGTGCCGCCGTTGACAGGTTTTTATGCTGTATTTCTTAAAATTTGCTTAGAGCAAGGTGCCAAAATCGGGGGCAACAAAATAGCACCAAAAAGGTGCGCCGCCGCGCAATATTCAAGACTAGGAGATTCCACAACATGAGCACGTCCCAGCACATCCAGGTTCCGCCGCAGGGGGAGAAGATCAGCGTCAACGCGGACAAGACACTGAATGTTCCGAGCCAACCCATCATTCCCTTCATCGAGGGCGATGGTGTCGGTGTTGATGTGACGCCGGTGATGCGCAAGGTGGCTGACGCTGCCGTTGCCAAGGTCTATGGCGGGCAGCGCAAGATTGCCTGGATGGAGGTGTATGCGGGCGAGAAGGCCACGCGCGTCTACGGCCCCGATGTCTGGCTGCCCGAGGAAACCGTGGCCGCCGTGCGCGACTATGCCGTGTCCATCAAGGGCCCGCTGACCACGCCCGTGGGCGGCGGTATCCGCTCGCTGAACGTGGCGTTGCGCCAGGAACTGGATCTGTATGTCTGCCTGCGCCCCGTGCAGTACTTCAAGGGCGTGCCTTCGCCGCTCAAGGAGCCCGAGAAGACGAATATGGTGATCTTCCGCGAGAACTCGGAGGACATCTACGCGGGCATCGAATACGCGGCCGGCAGCGAGAAGGCGAAAAAGCTCATCGACTTCCTGGCCAAGGAAATGGGCGCCAACAAGATCCGCTTTCCCGAAACCTCGGGCATCGGCATCAAGCCCGTCTCGCGCGAGGGCACGGAGCGCCTGGTGCGCAAGGCCATCCAGTACGCCATCGACAACAACAAGCCCAGCGTGACCCTGGTTCACAAGGGCAACATCATGAAGTACACGGAAGGCGCTTTCCGTGACTGGGGCTATGCGCTGGCGCAGCGCGAGTTCGGTGCCGAGCTGATCGACGGCGGCCCCTGGTGCCGCATCAAGCACCCGAAGACGGGCAAGGACATCATCATCAAGGACTCGATCACCGACGCCTTTTTGCAGCAGATTCTGATGCGTCCGGCCGAATATTCGGTGGTGGCCACGCTCAACCTCAACGGCGACTACATCTCGGATGCGCTGGCCGCGCAGGTGGGCGGCATCGGCATTGCGCCCGGTGCCAATCTGTCGGAGAGCATTGCCTGCTTCGAAGCCACCCACGGCACGGCGCCGCGCTATGCGGGCAAGGATTATGTGAACCCCGGCTCCATGATTCTGTGCGCCGAGATGATGCTGCGCCACATGGGCTGGCGCGAGGCTGCGGATCTGATCGTCGAGTCGCTGGAAAAAGCCATCCAGAGCAAGCATGTGACCTATGACTTCGCCCGCCTGATGGACGGAGCGACCCAGGTGTCCTGCTCGGGCTTCGGGGATGTGGTGATCTCGATGATGGACTGAGCTGCGCCGCCTGCCTGGCAGCTTTGAAGATCTGCCGGCACTGCCATCTCAGCGGCCGCACCGTCTCGACGGTGCGGTTTTTTTATGCCTTCTTACCTGGGGCTTGTAGTCCTGAGGCTGGCGTGCAAAGCCTCGAAAGTATGTCGATGTGTATCGGCGTTAAGGCGTGCAATACACAAATGGCAATTAATTTCAGGTGAGGCTATGGCTCCTTCATCCAATGACGGGCGCTGGTACTGGCTTGCAGTGGCGTTGCTGATGCTGCTCATGGGTCTGTACCTGACCATAGGCGGCGGCATTCTGCTCGGCAAGGGAGGCAGCTGGTACTTTGTGCTGATGGGGTTGGCGATGCTGGCGTCGGCCACACTGCTGCTGGCGCGGCGCAGGGCTGGCGCCCATCTCTATGCGCTGGCCTTTGTGCTGAGCATGGTCTGGGCCTGGTGGGATGCGGGCTGGGAGTTCTGGCCGCTGGTGTCGCGCCTGATGGTGTTTGCCGTGCTGGGCCTGCTGGTGGCCCTGGGCTATGCACAGCTTGAGGCGGGCAAGCTGGTCATGAACGACTACGGACGCCTGGGAGCCGCAGTGTCGGTGGTGGTGCTGGGCCTGGGCATAGTCGCGACGGCCGTCAGTGCCTTCTCGCCCAAGGGCGTGATTGCCCCCGAGGTCACCGAAGTGCCTTCGGTAGGCTCCATGGAGATCAAGGCCTCGGACTGGACGGATTGGGGGCAAGGTCCCGCAGGCCAGCGGTTTGCGGCCCTTGAGCAGATCAGCCGGAACAATGTCGACAAGCTGACCGTGGCCTGGACGGCGCGCACCGGCGATGTACCGCAAAGCACGGGCTCGGGTGCCGAAGACCAGAACACGCCGCAGCAGATCGGTGACCGCCTGTATGTCTGCACGGCCTACGGCAAGGTGCTGGCGCTGGATGTGGACACGGGCGAGGAGAAGTGGAAATTCGACCCCGAAGCCAGGTCGCCCAACTGGCAGCGCTGCCGAGGCCTGGGTTACTTCGATGGCAATGAGGCCGCAATCAAAGCCTCGGGCGCATTCGGCAAGCCCGGAGATGTTGCGCCAGGCTGCAGGCGTCGTCTGTTTCTGCCCACCATCGATGCGCGCCTGATCGCGCTGGACCCCGACTCCGGCAAGCCATGCACCGACTTCGGCAAGGACGGTGTGGTGGATCTGACCGAAGGCATGGGCGAGGTCAAGCAGGGCTGGTATCAGCAGACCTCGGCGCCGCTGGTGGCCGAGAACCTGGTGATCGTGGGCGGCCGCGTGGCCGACAATTTCTCGACCGACGAGCCATCGGGCGTGGTGCGCGCCTTTGATGTGCACAGCGGCAGGCTGGTCTGGGCCTGGGACCCGGGCAATGCCGACATCACCGGACAGCCGCCCCAGGGGCAGACCTATACGCGCAACTCGCCCAATGTCTGGGGCGGCATGTCCTATGACGCCAGACTGGGGCTGGCCTATCTGGGCACGGGCAATGCGACGCCGGACTTCTATGCGGCCCAGCGCACGCCGGAGATGGAGAAGAACAGCTCCGCCATCGTGGCCATGGATATCAGGACCGGCAAGCCGCGCTGGCTCTACCAGACTGTGCACCACGATCTGTGGGACTTCGACATTCCGTCCCAGCCCGCTCTGGTCGATGTGAGCAATGCCCAGGGCGGGGTGGACCCTGCGCTGCTGCAGGTGACCAAGCAGGGCATGATCTTCATGCTCAACCGCGAGACCGGCGAGCCTCTGGCAGAGGTGCAGGAGCTGCCCGTGCCGCAAGGCCATGTGCCCGGTGAGCGCTATGCGCCGACCCAGCCGCATTCCACGGGCATGCCCAATATCGGCAACCAGACCCTCAAGGAGTCCGATATGTGGGGGGCCACGCCCTTCGATCAGCTGCTGTGCCGCATTGCCTTCAAGGACATGGATCATCAGGGCGTGTTCACGCCGCCGGGCATGGGGCCGACGCTGCAGTTTCCGGGCTCGCTGGGCGGCATGAACTGGGGCAGTATCTCCATAGACCCGATCAGCCAGACCATGTTCGTCAACGATATGCGCCTGGGTCTGGCGAACTACATGATTGCGCGCGCTGATATGAAGCCGGGCGCCAGCGGCATCGAGATGGGGGCCGTGCCCCAGGAGGGCACGCCGTTCGGCGCCATGCGCCAGCGCTTTCTGTCGCCGCTGGGCATTCCCTGCCAGAAGCCGCCCTTTGGCACCATGACGGCCGTGGATCTGAAATCGCGGCAGATCAAGTGGCAGGTACCCGTGGGCACAGTGCGTGACACCGGTCCTCTGGGCATTCCCATGTGGCTGACCATTCCCATCGGCATGCCCACGCTGGGGCCGTCCATGGTCACCAAGTCGGGGCTGGTGTTCTTCGCGGGCACGCAGGACTTCTATCTGCGCGCCTTCGACAGTGCCAACGGCAAGGAGATCTGGCGCTCGCGCCTGCCCGTGGGCAGCCAGGGCGGGCCCATGAGCTATGTCTCGTCCAGAACCGGCAGGCAGTATGTGGTGATCACCGCCGGTGGCGCACGCCAGTCGCCCAAGCGCGGTGACTATGTGATCGCCTATGCCCTGCCGCAGTAGCGAAGGCAATAGCGACAGGGTGTGGAGCCGTCGGCAGATGGATTAAAAAAGATAGCTTCTTGCGCTTGATGAATAAGGAATTCAGATTGAATAATGCCTGAACTCTTTAAATACAAAGCGCTGTGAGCTATGAATAAAAGAGTATCTGCCGCGCAGGTTGTACCACTCAGCGCGCTGGCAGCTCGCAGCCGTCGGGGCCGCAACTGGGGTCGCCACTGGTGTCGGTGTTGCCGGCCTGCTGCTGGTTGAGCTCGGCAATCTGCTCGGCCCAGGCGGCCAGTTGCTGCTTCCAGCCGTCGACATCGCCCAGCCATTCACCGATCTCGATGCGCTGCACGGCGCGCTGGCCAGCCTGCTCGGGGTGGTCGAACTCCAGCGCCAGGGTGGGGAAGCCCTGGCCCTGCACCATGCCCAGCCATTCGCGGCTTTCGGCAATATGCTTTTGCGTGGCCGCGCCGCTTTGCTCGGCGTAGGCCGCGTCATAGGCCGCGCTGTCCAGACCGATGCCGGCTGCCAGTTCGCGCAGCACGGCGGGCTCGCTGATGCGGCGGCCCTCCACATAATGGGCTTTTTGCTCGGCAGCCAGCATCTCCAGGCCCTTGCCGGCCAGCGCTTCGGCGGCCAGCAGGGCCGTGGTCGGGGGCTCGGAGTCCAGCGGCGCGCCAATGTCATTGAGCAGGCCGTTGAGATAGGCATCGCCAAAAGGCTGGCCCGTCATCTCGGCAATGCGCTGGTCGCTGGGCATGACTTTGTCACGCCAGTCCGCGGTGATGGTGCGCGTGTGGGCGCCAGTCAGCATGCCGCCGGCATGCCATTGAACCTCGATGCCGGGCACCTCGCGCGCGGCCTTGACCAGCGGGGCAGCGGCATAGCACCAGCCGCACAGAGGATCGAAAATATAGTGCAGCACCAGGGCGGGCAGCTTGGATGTGTTCATATTGGGCGACCTTGCAGGCCGGTAGATTTGCAAACAAGCTTCAATGTAAGCGCGGTAGCGGCGCTGGCGCCGTAATGGCCGGGTATGACCTTGGCGCCGGTCTTGGCAAAATGGCTGCATTGTCCTCAGCTTGTTTGCCTGCCCATGCGCCTGAATGTCACGCCGCCGCCCCAGTCCTCGCCAGAGTCCGAGCCTTCCCCGCAATCCGTGGCACGGCGCAGCACCATGCTGTTTCTGCTGTTCTGGCTGGTGGTCATGGCTGCGATGTATCTGGCCATGCAGCATTTCCTCAAGCCGGCCCAGGCCAAGGTCATGGCCGACGGCACGGTGCGCATAGAGCGCGGCATGGACGGGCATTTCCGTGTCAAGGGCTATGTCAACGATCAGCCCGTCACCTTTATGGTCGATACCGGTGCCACCTCGGTCAGCGTGACCGATGCGCTGGCCGAGCGTGCCGGCCTGGAGGGGGGCGAGAAAGTGCGTTTTCGCACGGCCAACGGCGAACGTGACGGCCGCATCGTCACCGCCGACGAGGTCCGTATCGCCAGCCTGCGTGTGCGCGACGTGCGCGTGGGCACGGGCTATACGGGCGACGATAGCGACGACGCCTTGCTGGGCCAGAACTTTCTGCGCTTCTTCGATGTGCAGATGAGCGGCGATGAAATGCTGCTGCGCCCGCGCAAGTGAGTGCCGTGAAGACACTGGCCGTGATTTTTCGCACTTGTGCGAGTCATAGGTCGCGGCAGCCCAAAAGCGATCGCAGACTGGATTAAAGTAGGGCGCTTTGCCAACCGGCAAACAGGAATAGTGCGCTGTGCGTGGGCCTCACACGGGCCTCTTGCGGTTGCCGCACTCGCCGCTCATGGGTGAAAGACATGTTCCGGGACTGTTGCCATTCAATGGACCGCAGGCGAAAGCTGGCTGCGGCAGACGACACTCAATGGACTGGTTAACCCAACTCTTCAAAGCCCTCAACGATATTGTCTGGGGCGTTCCCATGATCGTGCTGATTCTCGGCACGGGTTTTTATCTGCAGGTCCGCCTGGGCTTCATGCCGCTGCGCAACATCGTGCGCGGCTTCCGCATGATCTGGCGCAGCCGCCGTCCCGGCGACAAGGCCGATGGCGACATCACTCCCTATGCAGCGCTGATGACGGCACTGTCCGCCACCGTGGGCACGGGCAATATTGCCGGCGTGGCCACGGCCATTGCCGTGGGCGGCCCGGGCGCACTGTTCTGGATGTGGATGACGGCGCTGCTGGGCATGGCTACCAAGTATGGCGAGGTGGTGCTGGCGGTGAAGTACCGTGAGAAAAACGACCACGGCCAGTGGGTGGGCGGCCCGATGTACGCCATCAAAAACGGTCTGGGCAGCAAATGGAAATGGCTGGGTACGCTGTTTGCCATCTTTGGCGGTCTGGCCGGTTTCGGCATTGGCTCCATGGTGCAGTCCAACGGTATTGCATCGGCCATGCACACGGCTTTCGGTCTGGAGAGCTGGATCACAGGCCTGGGCCTGGCCGTGCTTACCGGTGCCGTGGTGCTGGGAGGCATCACCCGCATCGGCGCGGTGGCCGAAAAGCTGGTGCCTGCCATGTGCGTGGCCTATGTGATCTGCGTGCTCTATGTGCTGGGCGTGTACTTCGACCGCATTCCGGCTGCGTTTGCACTGATCTTCGAGCAGGCCTTCAGCCCCACGGCGGCCACGGGCGGCTTTCTGGGCTCGACGGTGCTGATGGCCATCCGCATGGGCGTGGCGCGCGGCATTTTTTCCAACGAAGCGGGCCTGGGCACGGCCGGCATCGCCCAGGCTGCTGGTGCCACGCGTGACCCCGTTTTCTCGGGGCTGGTAGGCATGATGGGTACCTTCATCGACACCATCATCGTCTGCACCATGACCGGGCTGGCCATCGTGGTCAGCGGCGTCTGGAATTCCGGCGCTACCGGGGCCGTGCTGTCCACCCAGAGCTTCGAGGCCGCCATCCCCGGTGTGGGCAAATATGTGCTGGCCGTTTCGCTGTCGGTATTTGCCTTCACCACGATTCTGGGCTGGGCCTATTACGGTGAAAAATGCTGGACCTATCTGGTCGGCACCATCTGTGAAAAGCCCTTCCGCATCCTCTGGACCATCAGCGCCTTTGTGGGTGCCGTGGCCACGCTGGACTTTGCCTGGCTGGTCGCCGATACGCTGAACGCGCTGATGGCGATTCCCAATCTGATCTCGCTGCTGCTGCTCTCACCCGTGATCGTGCAGCTCACGCGCGAATACTTTGCGCGCCAGGATAACCAAGCCTGATCATTTTGATAGCTCTAGGCACTTGACGCACAAGTGCTGGAGCTTGACTTGACCTCACACAGGGCGCAGTTGTGCAAGCAGCTGCGCCCTGTGCAGTTTTGGGGCCGTGGCTGAAGCAGCCCCGCATATCTGCGAAAATACCCCCTATACAGGGAATGACTGTTGCGGAAAATCTTGCCGCAGCCGTTGTGCGTATCGAGGCTCGATCCACGCCCTTGCTTCGTGGCCTGCCGGTCTTCATCTTGAGATGAGACTGCAGGTTTTTCATGTTGCCGAGCCTCAGGTCGAATCGCTGCATTGTCGCGATTCCCGCTTTGCGCCCGACCACACGCCATTGCCCGGCAGCCATGCAGGCCGTCAGGCGCAGCCATGGATAGTCCGCCGTGTCCCACCGCCAGCCCGTTCGCGTTCCCGAACGTCACCAGTTTGATGCCCTGATCGATGCCCGCTCGCCCGCCGAGTTTGAGCAGGACCATATCCCCGGCTCCATCAACTGTCCGGTACTGAGCAATGCCGAGCGTGCCGAGATCGGCACCATCTACAAGCAGGTCAGCCCTTTTGAGGCCAAGCGTCTGGGGGCGGCCTATGTGTCGGCGAATCTGGCACGCCATCTGCGCGAAACCTTTGCCGACAAGCCTGCCAACTGGAAGCCCCTGGTCTATTGCTGGCGCGGTGGCCTGCGCAGCGGCTCCATGGTGACCTGGCTGCGTCTGGTCGGCTGGGATGCCCAGCAGCTGGCCGGCGGCTACAAGGCGTTTCGCGGCCATGTGATTGCGCAGCTTGAAAGCCTGGTGCCTAAGCTGCAGATGCGCGTGCTCTGCGGCGCCACCGGCTCGGCCAAGACCCGTGTGCTGCATGCGCTGGCCCAAAGCGGCGAGCAGGTGCTGGACCTGGAGGGCTATGCCAGCCACAAGGGCTCCTTGCTGGGCGGTCTGCCCGGCATCGAGCAGCCCAGCCAGAAGCGTTTCGAGACCCTGATTGCCGAGCAGCTTGAGACCTTCGATCTCTCGCGTCCCGTCTATCTGGAGGGTGAGAGCGCAAAGATCGGCCGCGTCGGCCTGCCGCTGGTGCTGGTGCAGCATCTGCACAAGGCTCCGGTCATCGAGGTGCGTGCGACGACCGCCGCACGTCTTTCCTATCTGCTGCGCGACTATGCCTACCTGGGGGACGATCCCGAAGTGCTGGCCACCAAGCTGGGCTGGCTCAAGGAGCTGCAGGGCAAGGAGACCGTGGGCCGCTGGCAGCAATGGGCGCGGGCCGGGGAGCTGCCTTCGCTGTTCGAAGAGCTGATGCTGAGGCACTATGACCCGCACTACGAGCGCTCCCAGTCGAATCACTTCGAGCAATGGCCTCGGCGCCAGGTTCTGGAGACAGACCAGCTTTCGGACGAGGCCATCGCCGGTCTGGCGCAGCAGATCATTGCGATGCAGGCGCGCTGAGCCAAGCCGCTTGTTCAAGCCTGCCAGCTGAAATGGGCCGGTGCGGTGCGGACTAGTCCAGCTTCATCACCATCAGCACCTCGTCGAAATACTCGCCGTCCACATACAGGGCCGCAGGCTCCAGCCCATATTCGCTAAAACCTGCCTGCTCATACAAGCGTAGTGCGTTGCCGTTGCCGGCATTGCAGCCCAGCATCAGCTGTCGCAAGTTCAGCGCTCTGCCGTGCTCAACAGCCGTCTCCAGCAGGCGGCGGGCCAGGCCTTGGCCTCGGGCTGGCGCAGCCACGTACATGGCAAAGAGATTGCCCTTGTGCGCAGTCTTTTCTCCCTGCTCGCGATACATGCCCAGGGTGGCGCAGAGTCTGCCGTCGGCGTCAAAGCCTCCCCACATGGCTTGACCTGGCGTGCTGCCGAAACGACTCAGTATCTGCGCATCGCCGAGTGCCCGTTCGCTGGCAGGTGTGGCACCGAAGGCGGTGGGGCATTCTGTCAGGGCCTGCAGGCGCAGGGCGCGATAACTGCAAAGGTCGGACTCGGTCAGTTGGCGTATGTCATATTGCATGGACCGAGTTTAGACATGCTCGGCAAAAATGGGCACCAGCGACAGCAACAGCAGACCGGCCATCACGCCGTTGAACATGCGCAGGGCCTGTGGAGTGCGCAGTGCGCGCCCCACGGTGCTGCCGAACAGGGTCCAGACGCTGATGCTGGGATAGTTGACCAGGCCCAGAACAAGGGCCGACAACATCAGATTGACGAAAAAGCCTTCGCGCGGTGTGTAAGTCGCGACCACGCCCACGGCCATGATCCAGGCCTTGGGATTGACCCACTGGAAGGCAGCGGCCTGCCAGAAGCTGAACGGGCGGCTGCCCGACTGACCCTGGTCCACGCCGCCGGCACGGGCGATTTTCCATGCCAGCCAGATCAGATAGGCCGCGCCCACATATTTGAGCAGGGTGTAGATGCGTGGCTCGGCCTCGAACAGCTTGCCCAGGCCCGCGCCGATCAGCAGCACCATGATGACCACGCCCAGACAGATGCCCAGCATATGCGGCACGCTGCGGCGGTAGCCGAATGTGGCCCCCGAGGCCGTCAGCATCACATTGTTGGGGCCGGGCGTCACGGAGCTGACAAAGGCAAACATGGCCAGTGGCAGGATGAAGGCAGAGGATTCAGGCAAAAATGGCATGGTGAACCTTGGGGCTGCATAAGCGTTGTGCCTCTATACTAAGATCTGTAGTCAGTACACTATCAGTACACTTGTGCAGGCCAGTTGATGAGCTGGCCTGCTCTAATTGACCTGACACTTTGAGGAAGCACTTCATGCTGGATGCTCATATCGACGGCAGGGCAGCGACCCCGGCAGCCTTGCCTGTGGCCGCTACGGCATCCCTGGGCTGGCAGCCCATGCGCTCCAGTGCAGCAGGCCTGGTGGAGCAGTTGGTCGAGCATTTCGGCGGGCTGATCCGCAACCACGGCCTGCGTGTGGGCGTGCGCCTGCCTTCGGTGCGGGCGTTGGCGGAAAGCGCAGGTGTCAGCCGAGACACCGTGGTCCAGGCCTACGACAAGCTGGCTGCCCAGGGCCTGGTGCAATCGCGGCGCGGCAGCGGTTTTTATGTGGCTGCCCAGCGCCGCGTGATGGAGCCTGCCGCCGTGGCTGCCGCCTCGGCGCAGCCGGCAGACTTCGACACCGCCTATCTGCTGCGCGGCATTTTTCGCGACGATAGCGCGGGCACCGGGGGCGCAGGCTGCCTGCCTTCGAGCTGGATGGACCAGGGCCTGATCACGGGCGCCATGCGCGCCATCACCCGTAACAATGCGCGGGCCGAGCAGAGCTTTCTCAGCTATGGCCATCCACAGGGCTTTCTGCCATTGCGCCAGCAGATCGCCTCGAATCTGCAGGCCCAGGAGGTGCCGGCTCATCCCGAGGCCAACCTCATGACGGTGGGCGGCGTGACCCATGGTCTGGACCTGGTGGTGCGCTGTTTTCTCAAGCCCGGCGATACCGTGCTGGTCGAAGACCCGGCCTGGTTCCTGATCTTCGGGCGGCTCAAATACATGGGCGTGAATGTCGTCGGCGTGCCGCGCCTGCCCGGCGGGCCCGATGTGGCGGCCCTGGCATCGCTGGCCCAGAGCCACAAGCCCAAGCTCTTCATCCTCAACACGGCGGTACACAACCCCACGGGGCTGAGCCTGTCTGCCGGTGTCGCCCACGAGGTGCTGCGCATTGCCGAGCGCCATGATTTCCTGCTCGTCGAGGACGATACCTATGCCGAGTTTCTGGGCGCCATGCCGCTGCGGCTGGCGGCCATGGACAGATTGCAGCGCGTGATTCTGGTGGGCGGCTATTCCAAGACCTTGTCGGGCGGCCTGCGCGTGGGCTATATCGCGGCCAAACCCGAGTATGTGCACCGGCTCACCGACATGAAGCTCCTGGCGGGGCTGACCTCTTCGCTGCCGGCGGAGCAGATCGTGCACCATATTCTGGCCGACGGTTCCTTTCGCAAGCATGTGGACCGGCTGCGCGAGCGCGTGGACCGCGCGCGCGGGCGCTGCCTGCGCAAGCTCGAAGCGCTGGGCTGCCATGCGGAGTACGAACCCGTGGCCGGCACTTTTGCCTGGGTCGATTGCGGCGTGGACACCGAGGTTCTGGCGCGTCAGGCGGCGCTGAGCAATCTGCTGCTGGCTCCGGGCCTGCTGTTTTCGCCGCAGCAGGCAACCAGCAGCAAGCTGCGCGTGCCCGTGGCGATGGCTGACCAGGCCGAGCCATGGAAGGTGCTGGAGCAGATCCTCAGGCAGCTGCGCACATAGCGCCGAAACCGGTGCTTGGGCGAGGCGTCGTTCACGATTGATAACAATCGCGCGCCTCCGGCGTGATTGCGCGCATCGCATCTGCTGTTATGTTTGTAGCATGACAGCAGCACGAGCTTTGCCCCATGCCGCCGCAGGCCACTGCAGGCGCGATTTCCTGCGTGCTCGCCCGCGCATGGGGCGGTGGCTGCTGTCAGGGCTTGTGCTTTGCGGTCTGGCCGCTTGTTCCAGCGCCCCCACGAATCACGGCGAAGTGAAGGGCGAGAACTTTCACTCGCTCGAGCTGCTGCAGTCCGACAGCAACCGCATGGCAACGCTGGCCATGAAGGAGAATCTGGAGAGCCTGTTTCTCATCATGGACAAGCTCTATCGCCGCAACCCCGCCGAATGGAAAAAGACGGCTTCCAGCCGTGAAGCGGCCATGACCTATGTGCGTATTGCCGTCATGGAGCGCCAGCCCTGGCATGAGCTGCAGGACAAGCGTGACGTGGCGGCGCTGTCCCTGGCCTTGCAGCCCGATTTCGCCGGAGACCGGGTCGCAGCCTTCGTCCATGCTGCAGCCGATATGTTGATCACCGCGCATGGCGGGCGAACCAGCTTTACGCTGATCGACGGGCTGGACCCGCAGCATGTCTTCAATGCGGCGCGCAATCTGGAAATTGCCAACTGGATTCTCAACTCGCGCAAAGCACCCGGAGGAAAGCCCTTGCTGCTATCGAATCAGATAGCAGAAGAGGGGCGGAATCTGAGCTTCGAGCGCGAGATGGGAAAGATCATCGGCCGGCTGGATCTGGTTGCGGATTACACCACCGAGCGCTACCGGCGCTCCGTCATCGGCTATGCGCAGGGATTGCTTGCCGGCCCGTTCATGCAGTTTTTGCCCGTTCGATAGAAGTTCTTCAGGCCTCACAGAGCACGATGGTGGCAATCGCGGACGAGTCTTCCATGGCACGCACGGCGTGGGGCATATTGGCTGGCAGATGCATGAGTTGCTTGGGGCCCAGTTCATGCACGGACTGGCCGATGAGAACCTCGAGCCGACCTTCCAGGCATTGCAGGCTGACGCTGCCAGGTACGCGATGCGGCGGCAGCGACTGGCCCGAGCGCAGCACGACGCGAATGACTTCCAGATCTTCCGCCTTGAAGAGCACGCTCGAGTGAGCGGCAGGAAGCCTGGCTCCGTAAGGAGCGACATCCAGAGCTTGGTGGGTGGGCGTGGAGTGGATATGGTCCATGACAGCACCTGAGCGAAAGCGGTAATAAGGCATTCTCCCCCGAGTGGGGCCCAAGTTCAATCACCGTTTTGTGACAGCGCTGTAGGGCATCAGGCCTTATCGCCTCGTTTCGTTGCTCATCAGCGCTGTTTGGTGCGCATCACTGAGGCTTGGGCGCGACTGGCAGCTGTCATGCCAGGTGCCACAGATTCTCGGCAGGCATGGGGCTGAAGCCTGTTGCGGCGCATGTATTGCCGCCAGGCGTCGGAGCCGCTCTTGCTCTCGCTGTCGCCGCCGGTGTCCTTTTCACCGCCAAAAGCTCTGCCGACCTCGACGCCTCGGGGCCTGGCCAGAACGGGCTGCTGCCGCCACCTCAAGGGCATATGGGCTGGGGACGCAGGTACAAATCCGGCTCATTTCTCCGTGCAGAGGGGAAGGCGAGGCGTCGTGCGCAGCGGCTGGGAATGTCTAGCTGGATTTAATGATTCGCAAATCGAATCATTCATGCGGTTTAAACAATTGGACTTGAATGATTGAACGCTTCAGCATGCAGTGCAGGCACCGGATACAGGTGCCGCAGCCTGAACAAGGAGACAAGCATGAACAAGCGATTCTTACTGCGCGCCTGTGCGAGCGCAGGCCTGGCAGCCACCATGAGCATGGGCTTTGGCGGGACGGTGCTGGCTCAGGAGAGCTATCCCGCAGCCCCCATCACGCTGGTGGTGCCGTTTGCCGCGGGCAGCGGCACCGACGCGGTGGCGCGCGTGGTGGCCAACAAGCTGGGCGAGCGACTCAAGCAGCCCGTGGTGGTGGACAACCGGGCCGGGGCCAATGCCCAGATTGCAGCCGCGCATGTGGTCAAGGCCAAGCCGGACGGCTATACGCTGTTCATGACCACCAATACCTCGCATTCGGCCAATCCCTGGCTGGTCAAGGGGCTCAAGTACGACCCAGTCAAGGACTTCACGCCCGTGGCTCGCGTGGGCGAGTTGCCGTTCGCGCTGGTGGTCCATCCCTCGGTGCCGGCCAAGACTGTGGCCGAGCTGATTGCCTATGCCGGGTCGCATCCGGACAAGCTCTCCTACGGCACGCCCAACAGCACCTCGCTGGTGGCTTCGGAAACCTTCAAATACATCACGGGTACGCAGATCACCGGCGTGCCCTACAAGTCCAGCCCGCAGGCATTGACCGATGTGATGGGCAACCAGATCCAGATGTATGTGGCCGACCTGGGTTCGGCCTGGGGCACGCTCAAGACCGAGCGCGTGCGCACGCTGGGTGTGACGGCGGCCAAGGGGTCGCAGCTGCTGCCCAATGTGCCCGCCATCGGCAAGACGCTGCCGGGCTTCGACATCACCTCGTGGAACGGCATCTTCGGCCCGGCCGGCATGCCCAAGGCCATTGCCGAGCGCATCAACAGCGAGCTGCAGCTCATTCTCAAGGACAAGGCCGTGCAGGAGCAACTGGCCCAGGTCGGCTTCGAAGTCTGGCCCACGGCCACGCCCGACGAGTTCGCGCTCTATGTGAAGGAGCAGCTCGCCAAATGGGGGCAGCTGGTCAAGCAGGCCGGCATCGAGGCGCAGTGATATGACGAGCATGCATAGCGATAGCCGTCAGGTTGCGGGCCACACAGTGAGCCCATCAGCGGGTACTTCGGCCGGTCCATTGGCCGGTGTCAGGATAGTGGACATGACCTCGGTGATCATGGGGCCGTTTGCCACGCAGATTCTGGCCGCCCTGGGCGCCGATGTGATCAAGGTGGAGTCACCCGAGGGTGACAACATGCGCCATGTAGGCCCCATGCGAAACCCCGGCATGGGCCCCATTTTTCTGCAGGCCAACCAGGGCAAGCGCTCGGTGGTGCTGGATCTCAAGCAGGCCGCAGCGCGCCAGGCGCTGCTGCAGTTGCTGGCCGATGCCGATGTCTTCATCAGCAATGTGCGGCCCCAGGCCATGGCCAGACTCGGCCTGGACTGGCAGATGCTGGAGCAGAGCCATCCGCGCCTGATCCATGTGAGTTGCTGCGGCTTCGATCAGGCCGGCCCCTATGCGGCCAAGCCGGCCTACGACGACCTGATCCAGGGCGCGACCGGCGTGCCCTGGCTGGCCCAGCAGTACGGTGGCGGAGAGCCGTCCTATGCGCCCATGACGCTGGGCGACCGGGTCACAGGCCTGCATGCGGTCTATGCGGTCACGGCTGCGCTGTATGCGCGCGATAAGAGCGGCCGGGGCCAGGCGGTGGTCGTGCCCATGTTCGAGGCCATGACGCAGTTCATCCTCGGCGATCACATGGCCGGGCTGAGCTTCGAGCCGCCGCTGGGCGATGCCGGTTATGCGCGGCTGCTGACGCGCCATCGCAAGCCTTACCGTACCAGCGACGGCCATCTCTGCGTGCTGATCTACAACAACAAGCACTGGCACAGCTTCTTCAACGCCATTGGGCAGGGCGAGCGCATGCGTGAGCCCATGTTTGCCACCCACGGCCAGCGTGCAGCGAATATCGATGCCGTCTATGCCGAGGTGGCAAGCCTGATGCGCGAGCGCAGCACGGCCGAGTGGCGTGCACTGCTCGATGCGGCCGACGTGCCGAATATGCCCATGGCCTCACCCGAGGACTTGCTGGCCGACCCCCACCATGCGGCCACGGGTTTTGTGCGCGAGATCGAGCATCCCAGCGAGGGGCGGCTGCGCACCACGGCCAATCCAACACAGTGGAGCGCAACGCCCCCGGGCCGCGAGGCCAGCGCTGCGCCGCAGCTGGGCCAGCACACGCTGCAGGTGCTGCGCGAGGCGGGTCTTGGCGAGGCGCAGATTGCCGCGCTGCAGGCCAGCGGTGGCTGCATGCAGGCTTCATCATCCAACGATAAAAGAGAGACAGACATATGCCCCGCTATCTGATTCGCGAGCAGGACGTACAGGGATACAGCCCCGCCAACCACCACGGCACGGTGAACCGGCGCCTCGTCAGCCAGGCCAATGTCGGCGCGCAGCACATGGAAGTGGTGCTCGGAACGCTGGAAAAAGGCGGCGGTGCGCTGCCGCATGCCCACCCGGGCATGGAGCAGGCCTGCTATCTGCTGGACGGCACGGCCGAGGTGGAGGTGCAAAGCCAGGGTCAGACCGAGCGCTTTGCCATGCAGGCGGGCGATACCTGCTTCTTCCCTGAGGACTGCATGCATGTGTTTCGCGTCACCAGCGACACGCCCGTGCGTCTGCTGGTCATCTACAGCCCGCCCTATGGCGAGAACCCGGCGCGCGTGCGCCGGCCTGATTGATAAAAAACAATAGCTGATAGCGCTTGTGAGACAGGCGTTTGAGGCGGATTTCATTGAGATTTAACCGATAGAGAGAAGCCGCCATGGATTTTTTATGGAGCGCCGAGCAGGAACAGATCCGGGAAGCCGTGCAGCGGGCCTGCGCGCCTTTCGACGACGACTACTGGCTGAAGAAGGACAGGGACGGCGGCTTTCCGCACGACTTCCACCAGGCCCTGGCCGAAGCCGGCTGGCTGGGCATCGCCATGCCCGAGGAGTTCGGTGGCGCGGGTCTTGGCATCACCGAGGCCGCGCTGATGATGCACACCATCTCGGCCACGGGTGCGGGCCTGTCGGGAGCCTCGGCCGTGCACATGAATATCTTCGGCTTGCACCCGGCCGTGGTCTTCGGCACGGACGAGCAAAGACAGCGCTGGCTGCCGCCGCTGATCGCTGGCCGGGACAAGGCCTGCTTCGGCGTGACCGAACCCAATGCCGGGCTCAACACCCTCAAGCTGCAGACCCGTGCCGTGCGCGAAGGCGATGTCTATGTGGTGCATGGGCAGAAGGTCTTCATCTCCACGGCCCAGGTGGCCAACAAGATATTGCTGCTGGCTCGCACCAGGCCTGTGGAGGAGTGCAAGGGCACCGAGGGCCTGTCGCTGTTCTACACCGACCTGGACCGCAGCCGCATCGCCGTGAGCGAGATCGAGAAGATGGGCCGCAAATGCGTGGACACCAACCAGCTCTTCATCGACGGCCTGCGCATCCCGGTGCAGGACCGCATCGGCGAGGAGGGCAAGGGCTTTTCGTACATCTTGCACGGCCTCAACCCCGAGCGCATCCTGATAGCTGCCGAAGCCGTGGGTCTGGGCCGTGCGGCTCTCGCGCGCGCCACCCAGTATGCGAACGAACGCGTGGTCTTCGACCGGCCCATAGGCCAGAATCAGGGCGTGCAGCACCCGCTGGCCCAGGCCTGGATGGGGCTGGAGGCCGCACACCTGATGGTGCAGAAGGCCGCCTTCCTCTATGACAAGGGCCTGCCCTGCGGCGCCGAGGCCAATGCCGCCAAGTACCTGGCCGCCGAAGCCTGCGCC
Source organism: Comamonas sp. E6 (assembly GCF_001010305.1). NCBI lineage: Bacteria > Pseudomonadati > Pseudomonadota > Betaproteobacteria > Burkholderiales > Comamonadaceae > Comamonas > Comamonas sp. E6. The sequence goes on along the minus strand of NZ_BBXH01000009.1, from coordinate 28,090 downwards.
AAGGCCTGCGAGACCGCCATCTTCACGCATGGCGGCATGGGCTATGCCAAGGAGTTCCATGTGGAGCGCTATATGCGCGAGTCCTGGATTCCGCGCCTGGCGCCCGTAAGCCCGCAGCTCATCATGTGCTTTATCGCCGAGAAGGTGCTGGGCTTGCCCAAGTCGTATTGATGACCCCCTGAGCCGCTGCGCGGCTTCCCCCTGGAAGGGGGACGACGCCCTCGCCGCGAGGCGGCTCTTGCTCGGCGTCCCTGGCGAAAGGAACGATGCCTGCCGCCGTGCCTGCATGGCAAGATCAGGTTATGAAGACTCATCTGTTGCGCTATTTTGTGGTTCTGGCCGAGGAGCTGCACTTCAGCCGGGCCGCCCAGCGCCTGTGCATCACCCAGCCGCCGCTGAGCATGGCGCTCAAGGCGCTGGAGCAGGATCTGGGCACGGTACTCATGGAGCGCGACGCCAAGAACGTGAAGCTCACGCCGGCAGGCGAGGCCTTTTTGCATGAGGCGCGCAAGGTGCTGGCTCAGCTCCAGCATGCGGCCGAGGTGGTGCGTGGCGTGGCCCAGGGGCTGCAGGGGCGGCTGGACATAGGCATCACGGGGTCCATGGTCTACCGCCAGGTGCCGGGGTTCTGCCGGGCCTTTCGCGCCGAGCGCCCGCTGGTCGAGCTATGCCTGCACGAGATGTCCACGCGCGATCAGCTGCAGGCCATTGCCAGGGGGCAGATCGACTGCGGCTTTCTCAACATCGGCACGCCCCAGGACGATATACGCACGCTGTCCATAGGCGAGGAGGCTTTTGTCTGCTGCTTGCCCAGCGACCATGCGCTGGCCCAGCGCGGCGAAATCGACCTGCGCGAACTGGCCCAGGATACCTTTGTCATGTTTGCGCGCGAGGTGGCCCCGGCCAATTACGACAATGTCATCGCCTGTCTGCAGCAGGCCGGCATCCATCCCCATACACGGCATGCCGCGCGCCAGTGGCTGACCGTCATGGCACTGGTCTCTGCCGGTCAGGGCGTGGCCCTGGTGCCGGCCTGCATGCAGACCGTGGGCATGAACGGCGTGTGCTTTGCGGCGCTGCGCGGCAGCCGGGTGACCACTCCGGCCGTGCTGGCCTGGAGGCCAAGGGGCATGCCGGCCGTACTCGAAGCCTTTGTAGCCAGCGTGCAGAACCTGGTGGAAGCCGGGTAGCCAGGACTCTTGAATGGAGTCCGTTAACCCCGGAATCCGCGTTGCATGGCCTCCCTGGCAGTCAAGGGCTGCGGTACCTGTGGCTCACCCGAATTGAATGCCTTGCGCCAGCGGCAGCTCGCGCGAGTAGTTGATGGTGTTGGTCGTGCGGCGCATGTATTGCTTCCAGGCGTCCGAGCCGCTCTCGCGGTCGCCGCCAGTCTCTTTTTCGCCGCCAAAGGCGCCGCCGATCTCGGCACCGCTGGGCCCGATGTTGACATTGGCCATGCCGCAGTCCGAACCGGCCGCGCTCAGAAAGACTTCCACCTCGCGCAAATCGTTGGAGAAGATGCAGGATGACAGGCCCTGAGGCACATCGTTGTTGAGCGCAATGGCCTGCTCCAGATCCTCATAGCTGAGCACATAGAGCAGCGGGGCAAAGGTCTCGTGCCGAACGATGCTGGTCTGAGCCGGCATGTCCACGATCGCCGGTGCCACATAAAAGCCCTGCGGAAACTGATGCTCCAGCTGGCGCTGGCCGCCCGTCAGCAAATGACCTCCGTCTTTCAGTGCCTGACTCAGCGAGTGCTGCAGCGCCTCGAACGATGCCTCGTTGATCAGCGGGCCGACCAGGGTATCCGGCTGCAGCGGGTTGCCGATGCGCAGGCTGCGATAGGCCGGCAGCAGCCTGTCCAGCAGCGGCTGTTTGACATCGCGGTGCACGATCAGGCGGCGCAGCGAGGTGCAGCGCTGGCCGGCCGTGCCCACGGCGCTGAAGACGATGGCGCGCACGGCCAGATCCAGATCGGCTGCTGGCGTGACCACCATGGCATTGTTGCCGCCCAGCTCCAGAATGCGCTTGCCAAAGCGCGCCGCCACCTTGGGACCCACGGCGCGGCCCATGCGGCTCGATCCCGTGGCCGATACCAGCGCAATCCGGGGGCTGTCCACCAGGGCTTCGGCGACAGCCGCGCCGCCCAGCACGATCTGCGCCAGACCTGCCGGAGCTCGGTCGCCAAACCGGGCAATGGCGCGCTCCAGCGCCTTGAAGGTGGCGAGGCCCGATAGCGGTGCCTTGTCGGAGGGCTTGAAGATCACCGGGTTGCCGCAGACCAGGGCAATCGCCGCGTTCCAGGCAAACACGGCACTCGGAAAGTTGAAGGCCGTAATGACGGCCACCGGCCCCAGCGGGTGGTATTGCTCCATGATGCGGTGGCCGGGACGCTCGGAAACAATGGTCTTGCCATGCAGCTGACGCGACAGGCCCAGCGCGAATTCGCAGATGTCCACGCCTTCCTGCACCTCGCCCAGGCCTTCCTGAGCTATCTTGCCGACCTCGCAGCAAATCACATGGCCTATATCGGCCTTGGCGCGGCGCAGCTCCTCGCCCCAGAGCCGGACCAGCTCGCCACGCACCGGGGCGGGCACCAGGCGCCACTGCTTGAAAGCCTGCACCGCATGGTCTATGACCTGAGGCACCTGGGCACCGGGCAGGGCGGCCAGACTGGCCAGTTCCGTGCCGTCAATGGGCGAGTGCACGCTGATGTCCTTGCCCTCAAGGGCCTGCAGCTCTATGCCGCAGCGGCTCAGCACGGTCTGGAAGTCGGTTGCGGAGATGGCGGTCATGGCAGTCCCTCTTGATGGGTGTGAGATACAGGCTTCAGCCGAGCAGGCCTTCAAAGTAGGGGGCCACGCGGGTGTTCGAGAGTGCGGCCAGCGTGCATTGCTCCTGGCGCACAAAGCCCTGCTGCGGCAGCTGGCCCGTGGCGAACAGCTCCACGGCGGCCAGCATGCCGGCCGAGGTCGTCAGCTCTATGGCCGTTCGCTGTCTGCCGCGCAGCGCCGCACCGAAGATGCGGGCACCGCGCGTCAGCTGCTCGAGCCGGCCCGCGCGCTTGCCGCTGGCCATGGCGGCAACCACCACCATGTCTTCGCGGCTGTGAGGCACCGCGCCTTCGAGCACCTGGCGCAGCAGATCGCGTCGCTCGATCAGGCGCAGGCCGTGCAGCAGCAAATGCATGGCATCGCGGTGGCCGGGGTGGCGTATGGTCTTGTAGTTGAGGTTGCGCACCCGGCCCTGTAGCGTCTCGCACAGCGTGCCCAGACCGCCCGAGGTGTTGAAGGCCTCGAAATTCTCGCCGTCCAGGATCAGCGGCTCGACCCCCTCCAGCGGCGGCACCAGCATGGGCTGTCCATTGACGATGGTGTTGCAGGGCTTGCAGTACTCGTTGATGACGCCGTCCACGCTCCAGGTGAAGTGGTAGCGCAGCGCATTCGTCGCATGGCGCGTGAGCGCGCCCACGCGCAGCTGCAGATCGAACAGCTCATCGAACTGCTGGGCCAGATGGCCGCCCAGCATGCCGATCAGGCCCGGTGCCAGTCCGCACTGCGGCATCAGCACCGAGCGTGCCTGCGCCGCCATGTCCTGTATGGCGCGCATGGCCGCAACATCCTCGGTCAGATCGAAGTAATGCACGCCCTGCCGCGCCGCAGCCCGGGCCACGCGCTCGGCACAGAAGAAGGGCAGGGCATTGATGACCAGCGAGTGCTGCTGCAGCGCATGGGTCAGCGCAGCATCTTCGTAGATGTCCAGCTGCAGCGGGCGGATCTGCGGGTCGTTGCCGGGCGGGGACTGCATATCGGCCAGCGTGACGGTGGCTTCATGCAGCTCGGCAGCCATGTCGGCGATCGTTGAGCCGATCTTGCCGGCGCCGAGGATGAGAATGTTCTGTCCAGTCAGCTTCATCATGGAGAACTCCTTGAGAGCAACGCAGCGATCACTTCCTCTGGGGCCATCTTAAACACAGGGCAGCGATTTGCACCACTGAGAAAAGCGTCAGCAGGAGTCGATTTGCGTGGGCAGACAAGGAGTCTTCTGCAGGAGCAGTCCGCTTCGGAAAGAATAGCTGTCAGCGCTTGTGGAGTCAGAGCTGACAGCTTGACAGGCTTCAAGCCCGGAGGCCTGCCGTGATACCCGCTGCAGCAGAGCGGGGTCAGCTGGCCGGTGACCGGGTCTGGTGGTTAGTGCTTGTGCAGCACGATGGTGATCAGGGCCGAGGAGTCGAGCTCGGCCTCGATCTCATGCATGGTTTGGGCGGGCAGAAACAGCAACTGCCCCGCGCTCAATGTCTGGCGGCTTGCGCCCTGGATGACGGCGAGCTGCCCCTCCAGACATTGAATCGTCAGTTCGCCCGGCACCTGATGCGCAGGCAGGCGCTTGCCTGCCATCAACACCAGACGGATCACTTCCAGGGTGTCGGACTTGAAGAGTGCAGCGGTCTTCTGGTTTCCCAGCGAAGTGCCGTAGGGCTGCACTTCGACGGGAACCCCGGGTTGGGCGTGGGGCAGGGCCATGATCTCAGGCCTTTTTCTGCAGCATCTTGATGATGCTGGAAAAGTCTTCGCCGCCATGGCCGGACAGGCTGTGCGCCGCATAGATGGAACGCGCCATGCCGCCCAGCGGCGTGCTGGCGCGGTTGGCCGTGGCGTTGTCCTGCGCCAGGCCCAGATCCTTGAGCATCAGGTCCGTGCCGAAGCCGCCTGCATAGCCCTTGCTGGCCGGCGCGTTCTCATGCACGCCGGGGAAGGGGTTGTATTTTTCAAGGGCCCAGTTGCCGCCCGAGCTGCGACGCATGATTTCGGACAGCACCTTGGGGTCCAGACCGTTGGCCACGCCCAGAGCGATTGCTTCGCTGGTGCCCACCATCAGAATGCCCAGCAGCATGTTGTTGCAGATCTTGGCCGTCTGGCCCGCGCCGACACCGCCCGCGTGGAAGATATTGGCGCCCATTTTTTCGAGCAATGGCTGGGCGCGTGCCAGCTGTGCGTCGCTGCCGCCCACCATGAAGGTCAGCGTGCCGGCAATGGCACCGCCGGTGCCACCCGAGACCGGGGCGTCGATGAAGTCTATGCCCGCTGCCTGGGCCGCCTTGGCCACCTTCTGGCTGGTGGCCGCGGCGATGGTGGAGCTGTCGATGACCAGCGTGCCCTTGGCGATGTGCGCGAGCAGACCGGCCGCGCCGTCGCGGCCCAGGAACAGGCTCTCTACATGCTGGCTGGCGGGCAGCATGGTGATGACGGCTTCGGCGCCTTGCACGGCTTCCTGGGCACTGGAGGCCGCCTGTGCCCCGGCGGCCACGACCTTGGCGATGGCCTCCTGGCTCAGGTCGAAGGCTTTGACACTGTGGCCGGCTTTGGCCAGATTGACGGCCATGGGCGCACCCATATTGCCCAGACCGATAAAAGCGATTTGCATGTCTGTCTCCTTGCTGTTATTGAATTGATAGCGTCTAGCGCTTTATCCATAAGCGATTGATTGGCTTTTCGCTTAATTCTTGAGAATGGCACCCTTGTCAGCGAGCAGGCTGCGCAAGATGCTGCGGTGGCAATGCGCCTCGTCGTCGCAGTAGCAGCCCAGAGAAAAGGCGGAGCTGTGCGACAAGGCTGCGAGCAGGCCCAGGGTGCGATCGGCTGCGGGCTCGGCCAGTTGCTTGCGGAACTGCTTTTCAAACTGCTTCCACAGCTTGTCGGCCTGTGCCTCCTGGCCGGCCGTGCGCAGCTTGATGGCCTCCAGGGCCTGCTGCATCAGCTCCACCTCGGGCGAGAGCTCGGGATACCAGCAGTCGTAGTAGTTGCGGCTTGCGAACTCGGCCTTGGGCACGCCGCGCGGCGGTCTGCGCACCGTACCTATGCGCAGGCCCTCGTCGGGGGCGCGTTCGCTGCCTAGCTGGACTATGCGTATGGCCATGAGGTCAGTCCTTTGTGCTTATTCGCTGTCGAAAATAGGATGTTTTCTGGGGGCGTCGGCATCAGCAGGTTTCGGGGCTGCCCTGGTGCGCTTGCGCCCGCTGCTGGTGCCCTGACCGGCAGGACTTTCTCCACCGCCCGGCTTCTTGTTATCGGTCTCGCTGCTGGCCTTGCTGCCGGTCTTGCGTTTTGGCGTGGCCTTTGCCAGCGGGTTGAAAGCCAGGGCTTCGCTGATCCAGTGCTGCCACTGTTCACGCCTGGCGTAGGCTGTGGGGCCGACGAGAAAGTAGCCGTCCATCAGTCCGCGCGAGGACAGCGGACGCACGCCCGGCATCTCTGCAATCTGCGCATGACTGGCGGGGGGCAGGCGCACCAGCAACTCGTCGTTTTCCACGCCCAGGCACATCTTGCCGTCGACCATGAACACATGGCAGCCGAACATGGTCTTCTCCTCCACGGCTGTGCAATCGAGCAGCGCATCGCGCACGGCATCTATGAGCTGCAGGGTTTCAGGGGCGATGGGCTTGGCGGGCATGACGATCCTTGCGTTGCGTGATGGCAGCAGCTTAGCGAATGACCTCCGGAGCATCGCCCTCCAGCATGCGCCTGGCAATGATGACGCGCATGATTTCGTTCGTGCCTTCCAGAATCTGGTGCACGCGGGCATCGCGCATCAGGCGCTCCAGCGGGTACTCGCGGATATAGCCATAACCGCCATGCAGCTGCAGAGCCTCGTTGCAGACCATGAAGCCGGCATCGGTGGCAAAGCGCTTGGCCATGGCGCAGTAGGTCGATGCATCACGCGCGCCGGCATCCAGCTTGGATGCTGCCAGGCGCACCATCTGCCGCGCTGCGACCAGCTCGGTCGCCATATCGGCCAGCTTGAACTGCAGGGCCTGAAAGCTCGCAATGGCCTTGCCGAACTGCTTGCGCTCCTGCATATAGCTTTGTGCCTGGGTCAGTGCCCCCTGGGCTGCGCCCACCGAGCAGGTGGCGATATTGATGCGGCCGCCGTCCAGGCCCTTCATGGCGATCTTGAAGCCTTCGCCCTCGCGGCCCAGCAGGTTGTGCGCGGGAATGCGCACATTGTCGAAGCTGATGACGCGCGTGGGCTGGCTGTTCCAGCCCATCTTCTCTTCCTTTTTGCCATAGCTCACGCCGGCCGCATCGGCTGGCACGGCAAAGGCCGAGATGCCCGAAGCCCCGGAGCCGGCATCGCCGGTTCTTGCCATCAGCACCAGCACATCGGTGCTGCCCGCGCCGCTGATGAAGGCTTTGCTGCCGTTGACGATGTACTCGTTGCCGACCAGCTCGGCCCGGGTCTTGAGCGAGGCCGCATCCGAGCCTGCGCCGGGCTCGGTCAGGCAGTAGCTGGCCAGCTTGCTGCCGCTGGTCAAGGCTTCGCCCCACTGGGCGCGCACGGCATCGGTGGCCCAGGTGCCCAGCATCCAGGTCGCCATGTTGTGGATGGTGATGAAGGCCGTGGTCGATGGATCGACGGCCGCCATTTCTTCGAATACCAGCGTTGCATCAAGTCGTGGCAGGGCCAGACCGCCAATGCTTTCCGGAGCATAGAGGCCGCAGAAGCCCAGCTCGCCGGCCTTGGCAATCGCCTCGCGCGGGAAGATGTGCTCGCGGTCCCACTCGGCTGCATGCGGCGCCAGCTCGGCCTGCGCAAAAGCACGGGCAGTATCGGCAAAAGCGCGTTGATCTTCGCTGAGTTCAAAGTCCATTTCATGTCTCCTTTTTTGTTCTACTCGTCTTCTGGCCCCTGACGGCTTTGCAGCTTAGTCCGGCGGCCCCTGGTGCAGCCAGCGTTTGAGCACCGCATCGCGGGCCGTGATCTGCTGCACCAGACAGCCGTGGTAGCGGCTGGGCCAGTCGGGCTGCGCTTCAAAGGCCTTTGTGGCCTGCTTGCAATGGGTGATGCGATGGCGGCTCCATTCGCCTTGCTCCTTGCGCAGGGCGGGGCGCTCATGGGCCGATAGCGCGCGCATCACATCGCCATAGAGAATCTGGTGGTCGGTGTCGGCTTGCTGGAAGTCCTTGATGGCACAGGCATTGATCTGGGCCTTGGTGCCGCCGGGCACGCAGTCGGCTCCGGCCTGGGCCAGGGCGTGCTGGCTCAAGCTTGCTGCAATAAGAAGAGCAGCAAGCGATTTGGTGTCAATGGTTGCAGGCCGCGGTTGCCTGAATTTCTGAATGCGGATCGTCATGCCCGCATCATCGCAGCCCGGGCTGGCCTGCTGGCGCAAGTGATATGGGTTTGCCCGGTTCATGGCTGCTTTTCACCCTGTGCGTTCTTTGCCAGCGGATGCCACTGGTTCTTGAAGGCCTTGACCCGGCTCAGGGCCATGCCGATGCGGCAAGCAGCCATATCTTCAGCCTCATGGACATAGCCATTGGGCTGGCAGCGCCGGTCGCGCTCCTGCGTCCAGTCGTCCTGTTCGGTTTGCAGGGCCTGGGCGTTGGCCTGCGGCAGCTGGCGCTGCAGGTACAGGTAGAGCACCTGCATGCTCCGTTCCAGAATCTGGGCCTGTTGCTCAAGGCAGGCAAGAGACAGTGGCTGATCTGAGGGGCAGTGCAGCGGGGCCGGCTCGCTGTCCTGGGCCGATGCCACAGGCAGATGGGCAATCAGCAGGCTGCCGGCTGCCAGGGCGCACAGACGGGCCAGCCGCCGTGCGGGGCTGTGAGATGTGTTTGCGGCTGGGCGCAGTGGTGAGGAGCGTGACAATTCTTGAGCGTACATGCCTGCCATCATCGGCAAAGCCGCACAGCGCAGCCCGGGCCTGGCAAGAGGCAGGGCTGCACTGTCGGGTTTCATGGCCGGCTTACTTCAGGCTGATGGTGGTGTTCACGCCGTGGCTGGTCGTGCTGTCGTCGAACCAGCGCGCCGTGATGGTCTTGGTCTGGGTGTAGAACATGACCACCTGCTTGCCGTAGGGGCCCAGGTCGCCCAGCTTGGAGGCACGGCTGCCCGTGAACGAGAACAGCGGCACGGGCACGGGGATGGGCACATTGATGCCGACCTGGCCCACATCGATCTCTTCCTGGAACTTGCGCGCGGCCGCACCCGATTGGGTGAAGATGGCCGTGCCGTTGCCATTGGGGTTGGCGTTGATGAACTCGATGGCCTGATCGATGTCCTCGGTAGCGACCAGACACAGCACGGGGCCGAAGATTTCCTGCTCGTAGATGCTCATGCCGGGCTTGACGCCGCTGAAGATGGTGGGGCCGACAAAATTGCCCTTGGCATAGGCTGCCACCTCGGGTTTGCGACCGTCCAGCTCCAGCGTGGCGCCGTCGGCCAGACCGCGTTCGATCAGGCCTTCGACACGCGACAGGGCCGCGCAGCTCACCAGAGGGCCGACATCGGTGCCGGGCTCGGTACCGCCATTGACCTTGAGGGTCTTGGACTTGGCCACCAGATCGGGAATCCAGTTGCGGGCCTCTCCCACCAGAACGGCCACGGAGACCGCCATGCAACGCTGGCCGGCCGCACCGAAGGCAGCGCCCAGCAGGGCATTGAGCGACTGCTCCTTGTTGGCGTCGGGCATGACGATGGCGTGATTCTTGGCGCCCATCATGCATTGCACGCGCTTGCCGTTGAGGCTGGCGCGGTTGTAGACATGGGTGCCGACCTTGGTCGAGCCCACAAAGCTGATGGCCTTGATATCGGGGTGGTCGCAGATGGCGTTGACCACGTCCTCGCCGCCGTGGATGACGTTGAGCACGCCAGGAGGCACGCCGGCTTCCAGTGCCAGCTCGGCCAGACGCATGGTGACGATGGGGTCCTGCTCGGAAGGCTTGAGGATGAAGGTATTGCCCGTAGCGATCGCCATGGGGAACATCCATAGCGGAATCATGGCTGGGAAGTTGAAGGGCGTGATGCCTGCACACACGCCCAGCGGCTGGTTCAGCGTATAGGTATCGACACCGTTGGCCACATTGTTGGCCAGCTCGCCCAGCTGCAGATTGCCGATGCTGGCCGCGTGCTCCACGACTTCCAGGCCGCGGAAGACATCGCCTTCGGCGTCGGGCAGGGTCTTGCCCTGTTCGGCCGTCAGCAGGGCGGCCAGCTCCTTCATGTTTTCGCGGATCAGCTGCTGCAGCTTCAGAAAGATGCGGGCGCGTGCGCCGATGGGCGTCTTTTTCCAGGTCTTGAACGCTTGCTTGGCATTGGCCACGGCGGCGTTGACCTCGTCGGGCGTGGCGAACGGTACGCGCGCCAGCACTTCCTGGGTCGCGGGGTTGACCACATCGCGCCACTGGGTGGTTTTGGATTCGACCATCTGCCCGTTGATGAGCAGCTTGACCGTGGGCGCCAGAACCTTGGCGGAAGTCGGTGCGTTCATGAGGTGTCTCCGTTGGTGAATTCGTTCCTCATGGTATGTGTGCGGATTTGCTGTAGCAATAGCAAACACTGCACATAGGGTGTGCAAATGTGCACAAGTGGATGCTATGTCTGCCAGCGCTTTGGAGCTTGTCGTGCAGGCATGGCTGCAGTACCTGCGGCGGCAAAATGCAAAAGGGCCCACCCGGGCCCTTTTGCCGTTCTCAGGTGCTCTTAGAGCTCGCTGAACATCTCGTCGAAGGCTTCGCTAGCGAAGTCGTTGCGCCAGGCCTTGTCCTTGTCCTTGGGCACCATGCCCAGGGAAAGTACGCCCTCGTAGGTGTAGCTGGCGGGGGCTGAGTATGCAGCTTGCAGCTTCTTGAGTTCGCCTTGCACCTGATCCAGGCTGAGCTTGTTGCGCACCATGCGTTGAATGCCCTCGGCCCAGGTCTCGGGGGTCTTGACCAGCTGGCAGCTGAACTTCACATCGGTATTGAGCACGCCATGCTTGTCGAGCTTGGGCTTGGTGGCCGAGACGGTCTTCCACTGCGATTGCTGGCGCGCCTTTTGCACCGTGCTCATCAGGCTTTCCACGGGCGCACGCAGGGCGTTGCGCTGCGCCTCGGGGAACAGGGGCAGGGCCATGTCGGTGACTTCGCGCGGGAAGTCCTTGTCGGCTTGCTTGAGTTCGGCGGCGTTGGCGTAGTCCGCGCTGCGGCCCGAGCGCAGGCGGTCCGGACGCAGATAGTCATTGAGCTGGCTGATGGCCTGCTCGTCGTGATTGACCAGAGTGCTGATATACAGCTCGGCCGCAGCAATGGGCGAGGGCGGCTCGGCCGCCTGCGAAGCTGCGGCCAGGGGCAGCAGCAAAAAAGCGATGGCTGTCTTGATGGAATTGTTCATTTTTTTATAACGATTTAAAGGGGCTGAATCACGTGGAGTCACGTGAAAACAGCATGGGGCCCTGGCAGACAGGCGGCGCTGCGGCTTGGGCGGGAAGCTGCCGAACAGCCCTGATGCTTATCAGCAGGGGCTCATGGCATACGGGCGCTCTAGAGGTGGGATGGAAGTCCGGAGAAACGCCTCGCAACAAGTGTAACCCCGGGTCGAGGTCGTTTTCTGCACGCCTTTGGAGCTCTGCTGTCTATGTGCGGCCTTCTTGATCCGGAACGAGGCGGGTCGTCGCGCCAATGAAAAAAGCCCCGTGCAGCCTGTGCTGACGGGGCTTTGCCGGCTGCAGGCGTATGCCTGTGCCGTGATCTATTTGATGGCCGCAGGCGGCTCTCAATCCAGGCTGATCTGGGCTTTTTCAATCAGCAGCTTGTATTGCTCGGACTTCTTCTTGGCAAATTGCTGCATCTCGGGCACGGTGAAGCTCATGGGCTGGAAGGCGAAGGTGGAGAACTTCTCCTTGACCTGCGGGTCCTGCAGCACGGCCACCACATCGCTGCGGATCTTGTCGCGCACGGCGGTGTCCACGCCCTTGGGGCTGAGCAGGGAGACAAAGGAGTTCACATCCAGCTCGGCTGGGCCGCCGGCTTCGGCGACCGTCGGCACGTCGGGCATTTGCGCGATGCGCTTGGGCGCGGCCACGGCCAGATAGCGGATCTTGCCGCTTTTGTAGATGCCCTGGCTGGAGGGCAGGCTGGCAAAGCTCCAGCTTGGGTCGCCGTTGGCAACCGAGGTGAACAACTGGCTGACCTCGCGGTAAGGCACATGGGTCATCTTGCTGCCGGTCAGATAGTCCAGCCATTCGCCGCCCAGATGGCCGGGGCTGCCCACGCCCCAGGAGCCGTAGCTGATCTTGCCGGGCTCGGCCTTGGCGGACTTGATCAGGTCGCCCATGTTCTTCCACGGCGAATTCGTGGGTACGGCCACAAAGAAAGGAGTTAGGAACAGTGGGGCCACGGGGTCGAAGTGGCTCAGCGTGTTGAAGTTCTTGTTCTTGTAGAGATAGGGCAGGGCCGAGATATGTTCGCTGTCCAGTTGCAGCAGGGTATAGCCGTCGGGCTTGGCGCGGCGCGCGTACTCGATGGCGACAAAGCCGCCGCCACCGGGGCGGTTGTCCACGGTCACGCCTTGCTTCCAGCGCTGGGCCAGCTTTTCGCCCACGATGCGCAGCACGGCATCGGGGCCGCTGCCCACGGCAAAGGCCGTGACCACGGTTACCGGGCGGTTGGGATAGCTGGAGGCATCACCTTGGGCCAGAGCCTGGCCGGCTGCGACCAGCAGGGCCGCAGCGGAAACTATTGTTTTGATAGCCGTTTGCGTAGTTATGGATTGGCTTTGGTGCTGATTTTGCTCGTATTTCACAGTTTGTCTCCGGTGGGTGTTTTTTAGGGACTGCAAAGCGTTACTGGGCAGCCGCGTCCGGGCGCGGCCGCAGGGGACGGGTCTATTGCGGAGCGTCGGGCTGGGCCAGAGGCGCTGCCTGGGCAAAGGCGGGCAGGGCGCTGCAAGCCGCATCGACAGCGCTGATCAGCGGCCAGCGGGCCAGATCCACGCCAAAGCGGCGTGCGCTCTCGACCTGCGGAATCAGGTAGACATCGGCCAGACTGGGGGCCTTGCCGAAGCAGAAGCTGCCGCGTGTGTCGTCCTGTGCCAGCAAGGCTTCGATGGCGTCAAAGCCGGCCGTGATCCAGGTGGCGCACCAGGCGTTGATGGCGGCCTCGTCGGCGCCGAACTGCTGGCGCAGGGTCTGCAGGATGCGGCGGTTGTTGATGGGGTGCACATCACAGCCCACGATGGCCGCCAGGGCGCGCACATGGGCGCGGGCCTCGGGGTCGGCAGGCAGCAGCGCTGGCGTGGGGTAGCGTTCTTCCAGCCATTCGATGATGGCGGGCGACTGGATCAGCGTCTCGCCGTTGTCCAGCGTCAGCGCGGGCACCAGGCCTTGAGGGTTGATGCGCTTGAACGGCGCTTCGGCCTGCTCGTCCACACGCAGATCGACAGGGAGGTAGTCGGGCGTGAGGCCCTTGAGATTGAGGGCGATGCGCAGGCGGTGCGAGGTGCCGCTGCGAAAAAAGCTGTAGAGCTTCATGGTCTGCGCGCCTTACTCGGGCTGGCCCACGTTCAGGGCAATCTCGCCCACGCCTTCCACACGACCTGTGATCCGGTCGCCGGGCAGCACGGCGCCCACGCCTTCGGGAGTGCCCGTGTAGATCAGATCACCGGCTTGCAGGTGATAGAACAGCGACAGATCGGCAATGATTTCGCGGATATTCCAGATCAGCTTGTTCACATCGGACTGCTGCTTGACCTGACCGTTGACGCTCAGCTCGATGAGGCCGGACTCGATCACCTTGCCGGCCATGGGCACGACTTCACTGGCGACGGAGGACTGCTCCACATCCTTGCCCAGATCCCAGGGGCGACCCTTGTCGCGTGCCACCAGTTGCAGGTCGCGGCGCGTCATATCAAGGCCGCAGGCATAGCCATAGATGTACTCATGGGCTTGGTCGGCAGGAATGCGAAAGCCAGGTTTGCCGATGGCCACGACCAACTCCATCTCGAAGTGGTAGTTGCTGGTCTCGGGCGGATAGGCCACGGTGGCGCCCGATTCGGTCAGCGTCTGCGGGGCCTTGGTGAAGTAGAAGGGGCGCTCTGTGCTTTTGTCCACGGGGCGGCCCATCTCCAGCGCATGGGCGTGGTAGTTGCGGCCCACAAAGAACAGGCGGTTGACGGGCAGGCGCTGCTCGCTGCCGCGCACGGGCAGGGATTGCACGGGGGATGGTGCCCAGAGATAGTTGGCTTGGGTCATGTGTGATTCCTGATGGGTATCGGTGACTAGGTACTTGAAAAAGACGCGTTCTATGTGTGAGACAGCCGGCAAGGGCCTGGGCGGCCCCGCAGCAAAGGCTGTCTCCCCCTTGAGGGGGAAGACACGAAGCGGCTCAGGGGGTATCCACCCTGTACGCGTGGACAGCCTCGAAAATCGGCGTATCGGCGAAACGGAACAGATCCAGCTGCGCCTGGTCGGCATCGCATTGCGCGCTGAACAACTGCCAGGAGGGCACGACAAACATGTCGCCGCGCCGCACCTGCCATTGGCGCTCGCCAACGGTCACCGTGCCCTGGCCGTCAAAGACCTGGAAGACGGCAGAGCCCACTTCGCGCTTTGGCCGGGTGCTGGCGCTGCAAGCCACGCGGTGCATTTCGCAGCGAATGGTGGGCAGCACGTCGCGGCCATTGCATGGATTGGTGTAGCGCACGGCGGCATGGCCTGGGCTGACCGTCGCGTCATGGCCTTCGGCTTCGAGTGCCAGTTGCTCGGTCAGCGCGCGGTCGGTATCCACCCAGCGGTAGGCCAGCAAAGGCGTGCTCGGGCTGTTCTGCAGATGCGCCACAGGGCTCAGTCCGGGATGGCCCCAGAGGCGCTCGGAGCGCGAGAACTCTGGCGTGGCACGCTCCTGCGGGTCCAGATGCAGGCGGCCATGCTCGAAGAACTGGGACTCGGTGTAATAGGCAAACGGAATATCCAGCCCGTCTATCCAGGCCATGGGCTGGCTGGCCGCATTGTGGTGGGCGTGCCAGTTCCAGCCGCCCTGGGGTAGAAAGTCGCCGCGCGACATGCGGATCGAGTCGCCGTTGACCACGGTCCATACGCCTTCGCCTTCGACCACAAAGCGGAAGGCATGCTGAGTGTGGCGGTGCTCGGGCGCATCTTCGCCGGGCATCAGGTACTGGATGGCAGCCCACAGCGTGGGCGTGGCAAACGGGCGGCCGCCCAGCGCCGGATTGGCCAGGGCAATCGCGCGGCGCTCGCCGCCCCGGCCCACGGGGACGATGCGACCGGCTTCATCTGCGAGTTTGAGCAGATTTTCCCAGCGCCACAGATGCGCGGCGGCCTGGCTTTTGGGGTGAGCAGGCATCAGTCCGCCGATTTCCGTCCACAGCGGCACCAGCATTTCCTGCTCGAAACCTCGGTACAGCTGCGCAAGCGCAGCTGTGGGCTCGGGTTGGCCGGGGGCGTCGCGGGCCGTGAGCTTGACCGGTGAGGGCTGGGCTTGCGCAAGGCTCATGGTTTGTCTCTTTCTTTGGTATCTGCTTGGCAGTGCGTTGCTGCCGGGTCTGGCGGCTTGCGGCCTGGAATGGGGTCAAAGAGAGGCTGTGAATCAAATAAACAGCACACTGATGATTAGCATAATGTTGATCTGCATCAGCGATGATTGGGTTAAACCCGGTAGCAGGCCTGGCTCGAATCGGGGCGGCAGTCGTGCGAATATCGGGGTCTTTCAGTCATGGCCCTTCAACTGCCGCAAGGCAGGGCGGGCTCGGCTTCGGCCACCCAAGACATGCAATACCAACCCGCAGAACTAGAAAACTATCCCGGCTATCACATCCGCAGGCTGCAGCAGATCGCCGTGGCCGTGTTCATGGAAGAAACCGAGGAATTCGGCGTGACGCCCGTGCAATACGCGGCCCTGTCGGCCGTGCTGCGTCAGCCGGGCATCGACCAGCGCACGCTGGCACGCAATATCGGCTTCGACACCTCCACCATAGGCAGCGTAATCGACCGCCTGGAAGCACGCGGCCTGATGGCGCGCAACGCCAGCCCTGCAGATCGGCGTGTGCGTTTGCTGAGCCTGACCGAAGAGGGGCGCGGCCTGCTGGTGGCCGCCGAGCCTTCGGTGCTGCGCGCTCAGCGCCGCATGCTGGAGCCTCTTCCTGACGACAAACGGGCGCAGTTCATGGAAATGCTGTCGCTGCTGATTCACGAGAACGACGAGTTCGCGCGCGCCCCGAGCGCGGTGGCCCAGCGCAGTGCCGAGCGCAAGCGCAGTGCTGCCGTCAAGGCGGTCAAGGGCCTTACGGGCAAGATGCAGGGCAGCGTGAACGACTGAACCACGGATCGCAAGGAAAGACATTGGACTGGGACCATCTGCGTTTTTTTGGCGAACTGGCGCGCAGTGGCAGCATGGCGGCGGCTGCGCGGCGCATGGGAGTCGAGCACACCACGGTGTCGCGGCGCATTCAAGCGCTGGAAAAGCAGCTCGGTGCCGTACTGTTCGCGCGCGAAGGCGGGCAGTGGCGGCTGACCGAGGCCGGACGGCAGTTGCAGGAAGTGACCAACACCATGCAAAGCGCGGTGGACGGGCTGGAGCGAGGCCCCCTGGCGCATGCAGCGACCGCCGAGGGGCTGGCGGGGCTGGTGCGAGTGGGGGCCACCGAAGGCTTTGGCACGCAGATGCTGGCCTCCGAGCTCGCCAGGCTCACGATGCGCTATCCGCTGCTCAGCGTGGATCTGCTGGCGCTGCCGCGCATGCTGCATCTGTCCAGCCGCGAGGCCGATATCGTCATTTCGCTGGAGCGGCCCAAGCGCGGCTCGGTCGTGGTCACCAAGCTGACCGATTACCGGCTCTATCTTTACGGCCAGCGTGAATATCTGGCGCGCAAGCCATTGGTGGCCAGAACCGAGGATCTGCGCCATCACAGCTTTGTGCACTATGTGGACGATCTGCTGTTCACGCGCGAGCTGCAATTGCTGGATACCTTGCACCGGCCCGAGCGTTTTGCGCTGCGCAGCACCAGCATCACCGCTCAATACGAGGCCGTGCGTGCCGGTGCCGGTCTGGCCGTGCTGCCGGCATTTGTGGCCGACAAGGACCCGATACTGAGCCGCGTGCTACCCGAGCAGGCTTGTTTCACACGCACCTTCTGGATGAGCATGCCCGTGGAGTCGCGCCAGATTCCGCGCATAGCCACGACCTGGAGCTTTCTGCGCGATGCCGTGCAAGGCATGCAGAAGCTGCTATTGCCGGATGCATGATTTTTGATGGCGTCTTGCGCTTCATGGGGGGCGGTCTGACTTCTGATTTGACCCTGCATCCTGCGCTGCATGGAGGCTGGTCTGCGCTGCCAGAGCAGTTGGGAGTAAGTCGTTGGGAGTTAGTCATGAGAAGCCCTGAGCGCCGATGGATGCCGCCGCCATCGCCTTGATAACAGCGCAGATTGCACGCATATACTGATCCGACCGGATGACTCGGAGCCTGCGGCGAGGCCAGGCCCGGCCTGTATCGGCCTTTGCCTCTGCCACGCGCAGCCCTATGACCAGAGCGTATGGCTGCCAGTCTCCTTGCGCTGATTTTTAAGAAAGCAAAGCATGATCGTCACAACCACTCCCTCCATCGAAGGCAAGCGCATCACCCGTTATTGCGGCGTGGTGGCGGGCGAGGCCATTCTGGGCGCCAATGTGTTCAAGGACTTCTTTGCCGGAATTCGCGACATCGTGGGCGGGCGTTCTGGAACCTACGAACGCGAGCTGCAAAAAGCGCGTGAAATTGCCCTCAAGGAACTGGAGCAGCGCGCTGCCGAAGCGGGAGCCAATGCGGTGGTTGGCGTGGACCTTGATTTCGAGGTGTTGGGTCAGGGCAATGGCATGCTCATGGTCTCGGCCAGCGGCACGGCTGTCGTCGTGGAATAGGCAGCCAGCGACTGAGCTGGCTTGACGCAAGGAAGGCTGCAAACCTATTCCATGTGCAATTGCACATTTTTGGACTACTTCGAAATTTATAGCGAAAAGTCGTTGTAGAATTCGTTCCATCGTAGGGGAGTCGCCAAGCTGGTTAAGGCACTGGATTTTGATTCCAGCATGCGAAGGTTCGAATCCTTCCTCCCCTGCCAAAATCCAAAACCCTGCTCATTGCAATGAGCAGGGTTTTTTGTTTGTGAGCTTGGAAAGCATGCAAGCGAGCCCAAAGCTTTCAGTCATGCGCGGTTGGGGCACTCAGGTTGCACTGTCGCGCATTCAGTCTTGCTGGGCAGCACAAGGCGCAGCTGTCGGTGATTGGAGGCTGTTTGCAGTCTGGTGGGCTCAGGCATTGCTGAAATCGACGCACCATGCCAAGGAATGGCCTAGGGTAAGCACTTACCTTTTGCAGATATTTACGGCAAACCAGCCAAACTTACCGAGTGTTTTCGCCGTATCGTCAGTGGCATCGATGAGTGCGGGAAAACAACCATTAGACTCTTCGCTCTTTTGTGTCGCTGTTACTCGGTGAGCGCACTTGGTTCCTTGTGAGCGAGCTTGACCGCTCGCCCACGACAGAGGCCTGGTTTCGGTCGGAGTCACTCTGATGTACCGCAGTGCGCCCTTGCCATGGTCACAAGCGCAGGCAAGTGCAAATATGTTGATATATCTTGCCTGATTGAAACAAATGTATACATATTTGCCATCTGAAAAGACAAGCTCACTACCAGGCTGGGTTAGCTGACACAATGATTGGCTGTTAGGTGTCGCTGAGGTTCGCTCCACGCGTTTGACTGAGGACGAACAGCAACAGAAGTAGCTCGGCGCAATGCATGGCTGCAGGTGGTGGCAGAGAGTTCTTGGGGTTTGTGTTTAACGCAGCGTTTGCGTAAGTGCACGGCAAGATTTGGATAGACAAGGTATGGAATATCGACTGGATGAAACGGACCGCCAGCTGCTGCGCCTGCTGCAGACCAACGCGCGTGCCTCGACCGCGCATTTGGCTCGGCAGATGAATCTGGCTCGGACCACGGTGGTCGCTCGCATCGCCAAGCTGGAGCAGGAGGGCGTGATTGCCGGCTATGGCGTTCGCCTTGGCTCGCGCATGGAGCAGTCTGCCGTGCGCGCCTATTGCGGTATCCGTGTTCAGCCCAAGACAGCAACTTCGGTGATGCAGGCGCTCAACCGCTTCACCGAGGTGGAAGAGGTGTCGGCCGTCAGCGGACAGTACGACTACATGGTGTTTGTGCGCTGCGAGAGCAATGAGAAACTGGATGCGCTGCTCGACCGTATCGGCCTGATCGACGGCATCCAGCAGACCTATACCTCGGTGGTACTGAGCCGCAAGATCGACCGTCGCACCACGGCAGAGGTCGTGGGAGAGGCTTAGAAGCCCAGAGTCATAATCTGACGCTCATATGCAAAACGCCCGGCTCAAACCGGGCGTTTTGCATTCTATGGTGGAAGGAGAGCAGGGCTGCGCCCCTTCTCGACTGCCCGACGCGCTCAGTCCACAAAGACCTTGGGCGCGCCTGCCTCCATGCGGCCAATCACTGCAGCATCGCCAAAGCCGCTGTCGGCAAAGACCTTGAGCACCTGCTGGACAGCATCTGCCGCACAGGAAACAAGCAGGCCGCCAGAGGTCTGAGGGTCGGTCAGCAGCGCTTTCTGGGCGTCTGTCACGGTCGATGCCAACTGCATGTGCTCACCATAGGATGCCCAGTTGCGCCCCGATGCGCCCGTGAAAATGCCTTGCTCTGCAAGCGCCTGGACACCGGGCAGCACGGGCAGCTTGGCGCTTTCAATGCGTGCGCTGAGCTGGGCGCCACGGGCCAGTTCCAGGCCGTGGCCCAGCAGGCCAAAACCGGTCACGTCGGTCAGCGCGTGCACGCCTTCGAGCTTGGCAAGCTCGGCGCCGGGGCGGTTGAGCTTGGTGGTTGCATCCACCATGGCGCGGTAGCCTGCATCGTCCAGCAGATTTTTCTTGAGCGCCGCCGAGAGAATGCCCACGCCCAGGGGCTTGCCCAGAATCAGCACATCGCCGTCCTTGGCATCGGCATTGCGCTTCATCTGCTTGGGGTTGACGATACCGATGCCGACCAGGCCGTAGATGGGCTCCACCGAATCAATCGAGTGGCCGCCTGCCAGAGGAATACCGGCATCGCGGCAGACCGATTCGCCGCCTTCCAGAATCTTGGCAATCACATCGTGCGGCAGCACATTGATGGGCATGCCCACAATGGCCAGCGCCATCAGCGGCGTGCCGCCCATGGCATAGATATCGGACAGCGCATTGGTGGCGGCAATGCGGCCAAAGTCATAGGGGTCGTCGACGATGGGCATGAAAAAGTCCGTCGTCGCCACGATGGCCTGCTCGTCATTGATCTTGTAAACGGCCGCGTCGTCTGCGGTCTCTGTGCCTACCAGCAGGTCGGGGAAAAACTGCTTGGGCAGATTGCTTTTGGCCAGCAACTCCGACAGCACGCCGGGCGCAATCTTGCAGCCGCAGCCGCCACCGTGGGAGAGAGAAGTCAGGCGCGGGGTCGCGGGGGAGGCGGTTTCTTGAGTGGTGTTCATGTCAATCCAGACGGCAAGCAGCACTTATGTTGCTGCGGTAGTGAGAGAGATGCTTGTGCTCTGCCGGAAGTTCATCCCGAATGCACAGTAGGCTCTCATTATTGACTGTCTGGGGTCTTGGTCTGCAGTCTATTGTCGATTCTCTGGGAGATGTGCTTGGAGAGGCATCAAGATGGCTCCGCGGTGTACCTGGCGCTGTGGAATATTACTTTTGAATACTTAATAACTAAAGTTTTTAATGGTTGGATGTCAATGATCTAGGCTTTATTATTTTGACTGATATTTTTCGGAAATCGGTGCGAGAGATGAATAGCATATTCATGCGTTAACGTACTACGCAGATTGAAAAAATTTCAGTTAACCACCTTTAACATTGAAATAATAAAATAGTTAAAATATATTGACTCTATCTAATCGATAGATTATTTGCAATGTAATTGAATGTGAAACAGGTGTGATGGCTGGTTGTAATAAGGTTTTGCTTATGTTTTCATTTACAATTGGCCGATTGGATTTCAGTGCGTCTTGAGTCCAAAAGAACGAGGATTTATTTTGGACTCAGCCCCGTCTTCTGGTGAGATCACCGCACCACGTAGTTCACTTTCCGTTACTTTTGCGGTATGGAATGCACTTTTCCTGCGCGAAGCCGTTGCTCGCCTGAGCGCCACGCGCGGAGCCTGGGTGCTCATTGTGCTGGAGCCGGTGTTGCACGTTTGCCTCATGCTACTTCTGTATACGGTTTTGCGTGCGAGCTCTGTGGCTGGCGCGGATGTGGCCGTCTGGCTGGTCTTGGGCTTGACTGGCTACCTCACAGTGCAGAACGTACTCCAGCGTGCAATGGGGGCGATCGATGCCAACAAGGCTTTGTTTGCTTACCGCCAGGTTCGGCCTATTGATACAGTGGTTGTTCGAGTGGGCCTTGAAGCTCTTTTGGGTCTTCTGATACTGACGGTGCTCCTTGGTATTTTGGCTCTTTTAGGGCACTCTGTTATTCCGGATTCAGCTATGGAGGCCATGCTTGCCTTTATTGGCTTGATGTCGTGTGCGCTCGGAGTGGGTCTTATTTTGTCCGTTCTCAGTGATCTGGTTCCAGAGGCTGGAAATTTGGTGATGTTTTTGTTACGTCCTTTGTATTTCGTATCAGGCGCAATATTCCCATTATCAGCAATACCGATTAAGTATAGGGAATGGGCTTTTTTAAATCCTTTTGCACATGGCCTTGAATTATTGAGGGCGAGTTTTTTTCCTGTCTATCATGCGGCTCCGGAAGCAAATTTTAAATACCTCTTTTGGTTCTCGGTGGTTTCTATTTTCTTTGGACTGGCTTTGCAGGTCCGGTTTGCCCGGAGTTTGAGAGCGCAATGATTATTGTCGATAATGTGCATAAACGCTACCAGACCCCTCATGGGGCAGGGCGCTGGATTCTCAAAGGGGTCAATATTTGCATACCCTCCAAAGTCAGTGTCGGGTTAGTTGGTCGTAATGGTGCAGGTAAATCTACCTTGCTCAACCTAATTGGTGGGGTAGATACACCAACACGTGGAACGGTAGAGAGACGTAGCCGAGTATCCTGGCCCATGGGCTATGGCGGTGGATTGCAGGGCTCTTTGACTGGGCGTCAGAATGCCAAGTTTGTTTGCCGTTTGCATGGGTTTGGTGAGTCGCGGGCCATGGCAGAGAAGGTCACCTACATCGAAGAGTTTGCAGAGCTGGGTTCATCCTTTGATGAGCCCGTCCGCACTTATTCCTCGGGGATGAAATCGCGCTTGCAGTTTGGGCTTTCCTTGGCATTTGATTTTGATGTGTATATATCGGATGAGGCAACTTCTGCCGGTGATGCCTCTTTCAAGAAAAAGGCATCCGATGCATTTAAGCGTATTGCGGATCGCTCTGGGCTAATTATGGTGTCACACAGCGATGATACTTTGCGCCAGTTTTGCCAAGCGGGAATCTGGCTGAATGAAGGCCAGGCCCATTGGTTCGATAGCATCGAAGATGCCTTGAAAAATTACAAAGACAGCATTTCCACATGACCGATTTTTCAAAGAAAGAACGCCTTAAAGGCTATTGCAAAGCTATTTGGCGCATGAAGGCCCTTGCGATTGCATTGTGTGCTTCTATATTCGCAAGTATCTACTGGGGATTCATAGCTTCTGATCGTTATGTTTCTGAATCCCATGTGTTGATTCAACGCACCGACATGGCGGCTTCGCAGGCTTTGGATTTTGGATCGCTGTTGGCTGGCGGTGATGGAATCTCGCGTGCGGATCAGATGTTGCTGCGCGACCGATTGCTATCGGTCGATATGCTGCTGCAGTTGGACAAGGATCTGAACTTGCGTGAACACTACAGCAGCCATGATCATGACGTGCTTTCACGCATGTTCTTCCATGATGCGTCTCTGGAGTTTTTCCATCGGCATTTTCTCTCGCGTATCAGCGTGGAATATGACGAGTATGCCGGTGTGCTGGTCATTCAGGCTCAGGCCTATGACGCTGAAATGGCCCGGAAGATCACCAGCGCACTGGTACATGAGGGCGAGCGTTATATGAATTCGCTGGGCCACCAGCTAGCGCAGGAGCAGGTGAATTTTCTCGAAAAGCAGGTCAAGGAGCGTGGCGAGCATGCGCTGAACGCGCGCCAGCGTGTGCTGTCCTTCCAGAATGCCAAGGGTCTGATCTCGCCTCAGTCCGCTGCCGAAAATCTGGCCGGCGTGGTCAACAAGCTTGAAGAGCAGTTGACCGAACTCAGTGCCCGCAAGACGGCGCTGCTGGGCTATCTCGCGCCTACAGCGCCCGCGGTTGTGGAAGTTGATCTTCAGATCCAGGCCGTGGAAAAGCAGATCAAAACGGAAAAAGCCCGTTTGACCAGTGCCAAGGGGCAATCGCTGAACAAGACGGTAGAAGAGTACCAGCGCCTGGAACTGGAGGCCCAGTTCCAACAGGACGCTTACAAGAGCGCTTTGGTTGCACTGGAAAAGGGTCGAGTAGAAGCAACGCGTACTTTGAAAAAAGTGTTGGTGCTGCAAAGCCCGTCGATGCCTGAATATCCTCTGCGCCCCAGCCGTCTCTATAACATCGCCACCTTTATTCTGGGGGCCTTGCTGCTGGCCGGGTTGATGCAATTGCTGGCATCCATCGTGCGCGACCACCGCGACTGATTGTTTTGAATTTTTCGAGTTTCATCATGCAACGTTTTATCGCGCATACTTGTATCAGTTCGGCAGTCGCGGTGCTGCTGACTGGTTTGGTACCTGCTCAGGCACAGGTCTCTCAAGCTGGTTCACGTCAGGACACATCGGCGTCCAGTGTTGATCCTTTTCAGATCAATCAGGCGCTGGGCTTGTTGCCTTCTGGCGGGGCTTCCAGCGATGCTTCGGCAAGCCGTTCTGGCGCTGCTGTCCCAATGCAAGCACCAGTGTTGCCGCAAGCACCTCAGACGGCAGATTACACGGCCAATCTCAACAGCGATGTATTTGGCGCCAACCTGTTTACTGGCAACTTTGCGCGTGCAGGGGCAACGCAGTTCAACCCCGATTATCTGGTGACGGTAGGCGACCGTATTCATTTGCGGTTGTGGGGTGGCTTTACCTTTGACAGCGTGGCTGCTGTTGACCCGCAGGGCAATATATTCTTGCCCCAGGTCGGGCCGATCAAGGTGCTGGGCATTGCCAACAAGAATCTTCAGCAGCAGGTAGAGACCGCGGTACGCCGAGTGTTCCGTGCCAATGTTTACAGCTACGCTAGCCTGGCAGCTGCGCAGCCGGTGCGCATTTTTGTGGGCGGTAATGTCATGCGTCCGGGCCTCTACAACGGCACCAGCATGGACAGCTTGCTTAATTACCTGGACCAAGCGGGTGGCATTGACCCCGAGCGCGGAAGCTTTCTGACCGTTCAGGTCAAGCGCGGCAGCTCCGTGCGTGCAACTTTCAATCTCTATGACTTTCTGCTCAAAGGCCAGTTGCCGCTGCTGCAGCTTAATGATGGAGATGTGATTTTTGTCCCCCCCATTGCCAACCGGGTGCGCGTATCCGGTCTTGTGAATAGCGCCAAGCGCTTTGAGTTTGCCCAGGGTTCTGAAACTGTGGCTCAGTTGATGCAACTGGCCAAGCCGCAGGCCCAGGCAACTCATGTGCGCATTGCTCGCAATACCGGAACCGTGAAGAACACGGAGTACTACCCACTGCAGGAAGCCAATGCTTTGGTGCTCCAAAACGGTGATGAACTCGAATTCACGGCGGACAAGAAGCCCGGCACCATTAGCGTGCGCGTCGAAGGCGAGCACATGAACTCCCAGGAATATGTGTTGCCTTATGGCACCCGTCTGGGCGCGCTGATGCAGAACATTCAGACCTCGACAGACGCCGAGCCTGAAAGCATTCAACTCTTCCGCCAGAGTGTGAAGCAGCGCCAGAAAGAGATGCTGGCTACCAGCTTGCGAAGCCTGGAAACGGCATTGCTCACGGCCCGCAGCGGTAGTAGCGAAGAGGCTCGACTGCGCAAGGAAGAAGCAGATCTGACATTGCAGTGGGTGGAGCGCGCTAAAAAGGTGGAGCCAACAGGGCAGGTGCAGATAGCCCAGGCCACCCAGCGCGACAACATGCTGCTGGAAAACGGTGATGTCATTCGCATACCTCGCAAGGATGGCTTGGTGCTGGTCAGCGGGGAGGTGTTATTTCCCAATGCCGTTGCATTCGACGGCTCTCTGAGCCTCAAGGACTATATCGATCGCGCTGGCGGCTTTACTCAGACAGCGGACGCTGCCCGTGTGGTTGTCGCGCACAGAGATGGCGCGTTCGAGCAGGTAGATACTGGCAAGCTTTTTGAAAACACCCGACTCAAGGCCGGCGATCAGGTGCTGGTGTTGCCCAAGGTAGACGAGAAAAAACGCCAGTTCTGGAAGGACATCACCCAGATCATGTACCAGATCGCCATTGGCGCGAAGGTCGTGTTCGGTCTTTGATTTTTCTGATTTGTTGAATAGCTATGAACAAAATTATTGTGGTGGGGCATCCTCAATCGAGCTTTGAGGATGTGGAGGAATTGCTGCTGGACTGTGGCATGGCCGAGGCCAAGCCATCCAGGCGTGAAGGATTCATGGCGGCACAGATCAGCGAAACCCTGGTCAAGGTGCATGGCGCGATACCGGTGCAGCATGTGTGCATTGCCGATCAGCTTGCGCAAATCGAGGTGGCACCGGTCTGGCAGGGTCTGGCACTGGACTTGATGCTGGCCAATATGGAACAGCCTTTGTGGGGCTGGGCTGATGCACAGGCGGTCTATCTGCTGGATTACTGGAAGTCACAAGATCCCCAGACTGTGTTCGTACTGGTGTTTGATGAGCCGCAAAGCGTATTCACGCGTCAGGCCCTGGAGCACGCCGACGCGAGCCCGCAAGAGCAGGAGGCCAGAATCAACGGCTGGGTTGCCTATAACTCGGCTCTGCTGAATTTCCATTTGCGACACCCTGAGCGCAGTTTGCTTGTTCATGCCGCGCAGGTGCAGACATCGGCGCATAGCTATCTGCAGCAGGTCAGCTTGCATGTCAATGCCCAGCTTCGCTTGCCCAGCGAAGAACTGCAGTCAGAGGTCAAGTGCCATGACCAGGACTTGAGCCATGGCGAAATACTGCTCGGTACCGACACGGGAGGCGAGCAAAAGCAAGCCATGGACGGCAATGCACTGGCGCAATGGCTGGCGCAGCAACTGCTGGAAGAATATCCGCAAGCGACTGAGCTTTATGAGCAATTGCAGGCTGCGGCGTCGCTGCCGCAGCGCAGCCAGACGCAGACAGGGAGACAGTTGGTCGCATCAAGTGTGCAGGCCAATCGTAGATATCAGGCCTGGTCGAGCTTTGTTGCGCAACAGGCTGCCATGCAGGCGCATGCCCAGCGCCTGCTGCAATTGGGTAAAGAGCTGGACGAACAAGCTCAGCAATTGCAGCAGCGTGAGTGGCAGATTGAGCAGTTGAATCAGACAGGTGCTAAAGCGCTGCAGCGCGCTCAGGAGCAAGAGCGTCTGCTGGCCGCCAAGGCCACTGAACTGCAGTCCACTGGACAGGAGAATCAACTGCTGCTCAAGCAATTGCACAAAGTGCAGGAAGAGCTGGAAAGCCGTTATCTGCAGGCTAGGCAGCAAGAAAAGGCCTTGGCAGAACTGCACAAAGTCAAGAACGATCTGAAAGCTGCGCAGGAAAAAGCCACCGCTTTGCAAGCCATTGGGCAAGAAAAACAGACGCTGGAGCAACAACTGCTGAAAGTGCAGCAGCAATTGGCAGATAGCAAGGCCCAGGCTCAGCAGGCAGAAAAGACCCAAGCCGAAATGCCCAGGGTCAGGGCCGAGCTGAAGGCCGTGCAAGACAAGGCCTTGCAGCTCCAGCGAAGCGAAGAACAGCTGAAAAAGCAGCTGCAGACCCAGGGCGCGATGGCTTCTAATGCCGACTTGGAAAAAGAGAACGAGCTGCTGCTGACCCAATTGCACAAAGTGCAGAGAGAGCTGGAGCATCACTACCTGGAAAACAGCAAGCTCAAAGCAACGCAGCCACCGAAGCCCCAGGCCTACTATGGCGCTGCGGACCGTGTGAAAAAGCAGCTCTCTTATCGCCTGGGATCCACCATGATCAGGCAATCGCGCAGCATCAGCGGTTGGTTGAACATGCCTTTTGCATTGAGTGCCGAGGCCAAGCGCTTCAAGCAGGATCAAGCCGCAGGCAAAGATCAGCAATTACCACCCATTGCCCAGTACCGGGATGCGCATGAGGCCGAGTTGATCAAGCAGCATCTTTCTTACAGATTGGGGTCACGCCTGTTGACCAACACCAGAACACTGGGCGGTCGGATTTCGCTGCCTTGGAGCCTGTACGCGGAAGTGAAGGCATTCAGAAAAGAGCGCCGGTCGCTCTGACGCATTGAACGCACTAATTGCTGCCGCTGAGCGTGGCTGAAATAGCAGAATTTTTATGAGTAGCCCAATGAATACCATCATCCCCTGGCTGGAGCATTTGAACGTACTAATGCGCCCCAGGAATATTGCCCTGGTGGGGGCAGGCAACGGCAAAGGCATCTGGGCGCAGTGGCTCGCACACCAAGCCAGCGAATCCAGAGTGACGTTGATCGAGGCGGAGCCTTTGCAATATTCGACATTGCAGCGCACATTGGACTTGTTGGGCGAGCGTGCTCAACACTGCGAAATACGCAATACCCTAGTTGGAACTCAGCAAGGCACGGCTTCCTTTTTCGTGGCCAACAGTCAGCAGGAAAGTGGCCTTCTGGAGCCTCGATCGCTTTTGAGTCTTTGGCCCAATCTGCAAACGGAAGAGGTCAAAGAGCTGAGTGCCATTACCTTGGACGCCTTGTTTAGCGACCTGAGCGAAGACGCCGAGCAGCCAATGGGTGAAGGACATTGGCTGGTCATTGACTGCTTGCCTGCAGGGGCTCTGTTGCGAGCCTCCAGCAAGCTGGATCTGGTGGACGTAGTCATTGCAAGAGTCTTGCTGGGCGAAATGCACGCAATGCCAGACGGCACGAGTCTTGAAGAGGTGGCAGAGTTTCTTCAACAACAAGGCATGCTGCAGATTGCCGTCGAAGGCACTCGCCATCCGGGCATTGGGTATGCCTTGTTTGTGCGAGATGCTAGGGCGGCCTTGCATGTACATCACAGCGAGTGCCAAAAGCTGCGTCTCAATGGCGAAGAGCAGTCGAGGTTGTTGCAGGAGTTCCAGGCGCAGATTGAGCACCTGACCCAGGCCAAACTGATTGTGGAGACGCAATCGCAAGAGCGAGTTCTGCAGCTGGAGCAG